>DAOTUR010000805.1:0-8242 GCA_034436915.1 Anaerolineae bacterium | reverse complement strand
CGCCCAAACACGTCCCAAAAGACTGTTTCAGCGGGACTTTCAGTCCCGCAAAAGGCAAGGCAGGGGTTTTCAACCCCTGACAACAGGACAAAAACGAGGCGGACGACGGATGATTTGCTTAAGTTGCTGCCTATGGGACACGGCAGGCCGTGTCCCTACGACCACATTCTTTATTCCTAAAAATCAGTATGGCAGGATATAAGGCCGTGTTAATCGGCCCCTGGTGCGGCGATGATCTCTTCCGACAGTGGCAGGTAGATGTGGAAGGTCGTGCCTTTGCCGAGTTCACTCTCGACTTCGACCAGCCCTTTGTGACTCTGGATAATGCCGAAGGTGAGTTTCATACCGAGACCCGTCCCTTCTTTTTTCTTGGCCTCTTCATTGGTGCTGCGGAAGTAGCTTTCTTTGCCCAGGCGTTCAAGATCTTCCGGTTTCATTCCGAATCCTTGATCGATGAGCGAAACCCGAATCATACGCCCCATGCGTTTCCCGGCACGGCTTACATGATTCTCAACAATAGAGGCTACTGCCCGAACTGTCTTATCAGGGTCTGTATATTTGATTGAGTTCGTCATGAGATTTGTAAAGACTTGAACCAGGCGATCTTCATCTGCTAGGGCAGGCGTGAGATCTTCATCGATTTCGTTGATGAAGGTCAGGCTTTTATCCTCAAACATGCGATCCAGCGGATCAGCCGTTTTTGAGATCATCTGTTGTAAAGACACGGGTTCCAAAGTTCCAAGAGTAAACTTCTGGGCGTCCATTTGCGCTCCATCGCGCAAATCATTGATGATGCGATTCATACGTACAGAACTTGTCTGAATGATACGCAGCAGACCTTTTTGCATATCATCTTTTGCCCCCATACGAAGGATATCGACATAGCCCGTAATCGATGTCAAAGGTGTCTTTAGTTCATGTGCTGCAAAACCCATGAACTCGCTTTTTGATTCGTTGGCAGCGGTGAGGGCGCTGTACAACTGCGCGTTGGAAATGGCGATGCTGGCATGTTCTGCAAGACGCTGGACAAACGCCCAGTCTGTCAGATTGAAGCGCGGCGTATCACGCTTCTCAAGGATTAGAACGGCATTCACTTCGCGTCCGCTGAGCATGGGGACGGTAATCTGGCTGAGGCTGCCCGTGATGCCGCCGCTGTAGTCAGGGTCGATATTGACATCAGACACAAGGTCGGCGCTGCGTGTACGCAGGACACGTCGAATGATACCCTTGTCCAGCGGCCAGGATAGGCCGTCTGCGCCTTCCGGGTATTCATCGGGCGAGTAGCCAAAGATAGCGACAATCTCCAGCGTGCGATCTGCCAGATTGACGATGCCGAGTGCGCCCGCATTGGCGCTCACGGTCTTCACGGCAGAGCGCACCGTAATTTCGGCCACCGCCTGCAAATTCAGCGTGCGGTTCAGTTCAGCATCGATGCGTTCCAGCGTTTCCAACTCGCTCACACGCTGCGAGAGCTGAATATCGGTCATCCGCAGCAAACGCGCATTTTCGATGGCGACAGCCGCCTGTCCCGCGAAGGTCGTGAGTAGGTCTTTGTCTTTTTGCAGGAAGGGCGTGCGATCTTTTTTGTTGAGCACTTCCAGCACACCGATGACGGCTTTCTTGGCGATCAGCGGCACAGCCAGCAGCGTCATGGTGCGGAACTTGGTGGAGTCAACCGCCTCCTGATGCTGCGGATCGTGCAGCGCGTCGTTTGAGATATATGGGACACCCGATGCAGCGACCTGTCCCACAATGCCATGCGAGGACGACACGCGCTCACCAAGCAGCTTCTTTTCGCCGCCGATGACCACGCGGAACTCAAAATCGCCGGAGCCATCATCCAGCGTCAGCAGCAGCGATCCGGCTTCAGCATTGAGGATTTCAACGGCGTTGCGCGTGATCAGTTCGAGCAGCTTTTCAACGTCGGTCTCAGCGGCCACAAGCTGGCGTGTGATGTCATTCAGCACCGTCAGTTGGCGTTCGCGGGCTTTCGACTCGCTGAACAGGGCGGCCTTATCGATAGAGGAGGCGGCGAGGGAGGCAATATCGGTGAGCATCTTGAACTGGTCATCGGCATAGGCTTCGTCGTTGTTCAGACGGGCCACCGCCAGTACACCGAGCACGCGGCGGCCCGTATTGAGCGGCACACCCATCCACGCCCGCAGATTGCCATTTTCCAGGCGCATCGGCGCGTTACGCAGCTTCATTTCATTGGCGTAGTTGGCGACACGGAACGGACGGTTGGTGCGGATGACCTCGCTCAGGAGGCCCTCATCCAGCGCCCAGGACACATTCTCTTTTTCGCCGTAGCGCTCATCGTTCTCCACGAAGAAGGAGTATTGAAGCTGACGAATATCCTCCTGATAGGTCACGATGTAAAAACAGCGGGCATCAATCAGGCGGGCGGTCTGCGTGCTGACGAGTTCGAGCAGATCGTTGAACTCAATCGTGAAGTTAACGGCCTGACCCACCTGGCTCAACACGTCCAGCTCATTCACGCGCCGTTGCAGCGATTCGATGACCTGGGCGCGTTCTGTTGTGATGGCGAACTGGCTGACGAGGTTGCTGACGAAGCGCACCTCTTCAAATTTGTAGGGCCGACCTGAGCGCGATGGGCCAAGCATGACGAAGCCGTTCAGACGATCCGTCCCCGGCAGCGGCGCAATAATGATCGCCTTCAAAATGGCGAGGCGTGCTCGCTCTGACCAGAGTTCGCTCGGCCAGGGCTGCCCATCCTGTAGATTCAGCAGTTGGTCGGCAGACGTGAGGTATTTGATCAGCGGGCTGTTCGCCCTAATCCGAACATCAGTCTGTTTCTGCACCTCGGTGTAATCATCGCCTTCCTCAAGCGAGAGGAAGACCATAACCGACAGCGGCGTAATCGTCTCATGCAGCGCCGCTTTGAAGACCTCAAGGCTCTGGGTGTAATTGGGCAGCGTCACCAACTTCTGGCCGAATTCTTCCACGCGCTGTTGATAGTTGCGCCGTGCGCGGAAGTAGACCGTATCGATACGCTCCTGAATGCGATTGCGAAACGGCGTGAAGAACAGCACCATCAGGAAGATGACGATGCCAATGAGGAAGGGGTTGGTGATATTGAGCGCGTCGCGCACGATGAAGGTAGAGCCGAGCGCCAGCATGAAGATGCTGAACACCAGAGCGCCCAACATGATCATGTAGGTCACACTCGTGCTCATCATGCGATCCACATTGAAGCGGCGCTGCTGGAGCACCGTATAGGCAATCGCGGCATTGGGGAAGAGCAGCAAGAGCATCAACACCTCAACGCTGAACGAGGTGGTTTGTCCACTCATGCTTTGCAGCCCGCGCACAATCAACCACAGCGTAATCGGGATCAGCAGCAGGCTTGCTCCGGCCATGAGGATAAAGTTCTGGTCATGGGTGAGCGGCGTGATGGCACGGGGCCGCTGCGAGAACCATTGCAGCACCAGCAGGCCAATCACGCCTAGAGCCGTCATGCCTGTGGCAATCGCAATGGCATTGTTATCCCAGGGATTTGAGGGCGCGAAATAATAGCCCATCAGGACGATCCCCGCAACGAGGCCCACCACAATCGGCAGCCCCAACAGCGACGGATAGCGCATAATGGCCCGCACTGGCAGCGGGATGAGCATCCCCAAGCTGATGACGAGACCGCTGGTCAGGGCGGTAATGAGCAACCAGACCGGAATCAGCGTAAATGTAAAGCCTGCATCGAACAATCCGGCAGCGAAGATGGCACTGCCCAGGATGATCGCCCCGCCCAGAACGCCTTCCAGACGATCTCCGCGCATATACATCACGACCCAGCCCAGGATCGCCAGCAGGAGACCCGCCACATACGGCATGAAGAAATAGGCCAGGAAATCCTGATCAATGAAGCGCGACAGGCGGTAGGTCACGCTGCACGACGCCACATTCTCAATCGCTGGCGTACAATGCTCCGTATCTGGCAGCGCAAGGCGGGTGTTGCGCTGATACTCGACGGTGATGCGATCACCGACTTTCAGCGTCTCGATGAGGGCCAAAACATGCACTGGGATGCTGCGCCACGCTGTCGGGCTGTCCTGCATCGGCTGTTTATTGATGCTCTGAATGACATCCGTGCGGGCAAGACCCGCCTGGAGACCCTGCCAGGGTGTAAAGGTTGTCGGGCCGCCTGCATTCACGGTTCCCGTATAGGTCATGGTGAAGCCCACAAAAGGGAGGGTGCGATAACGCAGCGCCAGACCACCGTACACGAGAAGCATCAGGAGCGTGCCAATGCTTAACGCAGCGGCAATCCCTTGCCAGAGACGACGGCGGGAAGAGGACGATGAAGAGGGTCGCACAGACATAGATTTTCCTGGTGAGGCGCTCAAACTCTGGCGGACGAAGGCTTCTGTGATTGTAACATGACCTTGCCATTAGACTGTACAAATTTGTTGGGTCGTAATGAAATCAATACGATCTTGAAACGCCCTGCTAACCCTCTGTGCAGGCAGCGCGGTCTGTGCAAGTTGTGCGCTTTGTTGAGTTCGCGGCCTGGGACAGACTGCTATAATATGCCTAACAGGGTGACAGTCAGCTATATGAGGAAAACCAGATGTCCACACGAACCGCAAGGATTCTCATCGCCAAGCCGGGCCTGGATGGGCATGACCGGGGCGCAAAAGTCATTGCGCGGGCGCTCCGCGATGCGGGGATGGAAGTGATTTATACGGGCCTGCGCCAAACGCCTGAGATGATCGCAGAGGCGGCTTTGCAGGAAGATGTCGATATCGTCGGCCTGAGCATCCTCAGCGGCGCACATCTGACGCTTGTGCCGCGTGTGCGCGAGGCGATGAATGCCCGTGATCTCAAAGATGTACCGATGATCGTGGGCGGCATCATCCCCGATGAAGACAAGCCGACTTTGCAGCAGATGGGCGTGGTAGGCGTCTTTGGCCCTGGCACATCGACGGATGATATCCGTGATTTTATCCTCAAGCTCGTTGCGGAGAAGCCCGCCGAATGACTGATTGGGTCGCCTCCCTTTTAGCAGGCAGCCGCCGTGCGCTCGCTCGCGTGCTGACCTTCATCGAAAACAATCACGCCAATGCCCCGGCTCTCATGAGCGCCCTCTATCCGCATACGGGACACGCCTGGGTCGTGGGCATCACGGGCGCACCAGGGACGGGCAAAAGCTCCCTCGTCAATGTGTTGATTAAAGCCTATCGCGCCCAGGGCCGCACCGTTGCCGTCATCGCTGTTGATCCCTCCAGCCCGTTCAGCGGCGGGGCCATTCTGGGGGATCGCGTGCGGATGGAGGAGCATTCCGCCGATGCAGGCGTGTTCATTCGCAGCATGGCGGCACGCGGCACGTTGGGCGGCCTCTCCCGCGCCACCCGTGATGCCATTCGCGTGATGGATGCCGCAGGCTTCGATATGATCCTGGTCGAGACGGTGGGGGCGGGCCAGAACGAAGTCGATATTGTGCGGGCCGCGCATACAGTGGTTGTGGTCGAGGCTCCCGGCATGGGCGACGATGTGCAGGCGATCAAAGCGGGCATCCTCGAAATTGCCGATATTCTCGTCGTCAACAAGGCGGATCGGCCCGGCGCGGCCCAGACGGTGCGCGGCCTGAAATCCATGCTCGAATTGGGCCATCCGTCCTCCAAAGAATCGCTCATTTCGCATCATGGCCGCCTCGTGGAAGCGCCCGTTATGCCTGCAACGACCACGCATGAGGCGCTCTGGTTGCCGCCTGTCATCCAGACCATTACGCTCGATCAGACGGGCGTACCCGACCTGATCGCGCACATTGACGCCCACCGCGCCTTTTTGACGGAACATCACAAGACGGCGGCGATTCAGAATCGGGCGATTGAATTAGAGCTGTATGAACGATTGCAGGCCGCGCTCTTAGAGCGTATGATTCAGGCTCTGCCGCCCGCACAGATTCATGATCTTGTGCGCCGCGTGCGTCAACGCGAGATCGACCCCCAGAGCGCCGTTGAAACTCTGCTCACTCAGGGCAACGGCTAGACTATTCACGCAGCGCGAGAGGAATGCCCGATGGCTAAGATACCCGGAACCAAATACGACCGTTATGATGATCGCCTGTCCCGGATGCAGTTTGGCAAGATGAAGCTGTTCGTCGGCTCCTCCTGCCCCGAACTCGGCAATGAAATTGCACGATATATCGCCCAGAGTGAAGGCTATCCCGATTTCAAACCCGGCGCTTATGAGCGCAAGGTGTTCTCCAACGAGAATATTTTCCTCAAGCTGGAGGAGAGTGTGCGTGGGCGCGATGTCTATCTCGTCCAGACCATGTCGTCGCCTGTGCATGACAATCTGATGGAGATGCTGATCATGATTGACGCGCTCAAACGCGATGCCGCTTGGCGCGTGAATGTCGTCATCCCATATCTGAGCTACAGCCGCTCCGACAAAAAAGATCAGCCGCGTGTGCCGATCACGGCGCGTCTCATCGCCAATATGATCGAGACAGCGGGCGCGGATCGTTACGTCTCGATTGATTTGCATTCCGGCCAGATTCAGGGCTTCTTCAATATTCCGGGCGATGCCCTGACGGCCTTTTATCTGCTCAGTGATTATGTGAAGCAAAATTATGATCTGAGTGATCTGGTGGTTGTCGCTACCGATCTTGGTTTTGCCAAGCAGGGGCGCAACTGGGCGGCTCAGTTGGGTGCGTCGCTGGCCTTTGTCGAGAAGCGCCGCACCGATAATGCCGAACGTCCGCAGGCGCTCTCGCTCATCGGTGAAGTGGCAGGCAAAAATGTGCTGCTGGTGGATGATGAGGTCAACACGGCAGGCAGCATCGTGAATGCCGTGAATGTGGTGCGCGAAGCGGGGGCGAAAGACGTCTCGTTTGCTTTCACTCACCCGTTCCTGTCCGATTCAGCCTATGAACGCTTCGCCGCGCTCAATCTGAAAGAGATCATTTTCACCAATACCATTCCTGTGCCAGTCGAGAAGCGTCTGCCCAATATGAAGGTGCTGTCGGTTGGGCCGCTGCTGGCCGAGGTTATCATTCGCGCTCACGAGGGCCGCAGCGTGGGCGAGTTGTTTGACGAATAGGTGATTTGGCTTGTGGGCATGAGGGCGATTTTTAATACCGCGCTGTCGCCTGATCGATCTGCGCGATTTCCTCGGCTCGTAACACAATCTCTGTCGCGCCAAGTACCTCGTCCAACTGAGCGACGGTGCGTGCGCCAATAATGGGCGCGGTGATGGCGGGTTTTGTGAGCTGCCACGCGAGGGCAATCTGCGCCATCGGCACATGATGCAGGTCGGCCTGCTCTTGCAGCATATCCAGCACAAGATAGGCGTGCTCATCGCTGACGAGGCGCTGCACAAGGCTGCTTGTCATGCGCGTTGAGTCGGGCGTGCGATTGCTGCGGGTGTATTTGCCTGTGGCGAAGCCCGCCGCCAGCGGGCTGTAGGGAATGACGCCCACGCTTTGATCGACGCACACCGCCATCAGTTCGCGCTCATACTCAACCCGATTGAACAGGCTGTAATGTGGTTGTAGGCAGTCGTAGCGGGCCAGAGCGAACTTGTCGCTCACCCACAGCGACTTCGTTAGCTCCCACGCCTTGTAATTGCTGCATCCCACATAGCGCACCTTGCCCGCCGTGACCAGATCATCCAACGCCCGCAGCGTCTCCTCAATCGGCGTCTCAAGATCGGGCGAGTGCGTCTGATACAGATCAATGTAATCGGTTTGCAGGCGGCGCAGGCTGTCCTCCACCGCCTTCATGATGTGATGACGGCTGAGACCTTCTCCGGTTGATCCCGGCCACATGCGTCCACGGACTTTCGTGGCGATAATCAGCTCATGGCGCGGCTTGCCCTGGAGCCACTGACCGATGATTGTCTCGGATTCGCCGCCCTTGTTGCCCTCAATCCAAACGGAATAGACATCGGCGGTGTCAAAGAAGTTGATTCCAGCATCGAAAGCTCGATCCATAATCTGAAACGATGTCTCGGTGTCGGCTGACCAGCCGAACGTCATTGTGCCGAGGCACAGGCGGCTGACTTTGAGGCCCGTGCGTCCCATACGTGTATACTTCATGCTGCCTCCTTGAGTGTATCGGAGGCCCGATTATAGTGGCTTATGGGATATCACCCAAGAGCGGTCAATACCTTCGCCAATTTTGAAAACACAGCCAAATCTGCCTTTTTGAAGCAAATTTGATCCCAAAATTTGGCTTATAAAAGGTCACAAAGTGCCAAAATTTGGAGAAAACCCTGCTTT
>DAOTUR010000804.1:0-2441 GCA_034436915.1 Anaerolineae bacterium | reverse complement strand
CAAATTCGGAAGCTCGATTTCTGATCGCCAAGAGTTCTTAATGGGCTAAAGCGTCTTTGTAGGGGCGCGATATATCGCGCCCCTACGACAATCCCACCTTAAATTTATGACTTGCACCATTGGTTATTAGATGATATGAGTCCCCCATTCTCAGCGAATGGGGGCATATCCAACCCAATATCAGCAAGAGAGAATCTCATGACTCTGAAAAGCGCGGATGTGCCTCGCTGGGGGCACTTTGAGCAGGCGTTTATCGGTACCCGAATGTATGCCAATCCCTTTCAAGATGTCTCCGCTCAGGCCACCTTTACAGCGCCCTCAGGCAAAACGCATTTGGTTGACCTGTTCTGGAATGGCAACCACGAGTGGCGCGTGCGTTTTATGCCCGATGAGGTGGGCGCATGGCACTTTGAGGTGCACTGTTCCGACGAAACGAACAGCGGGATTCAGCATCAAATCGGCAATTTCACATGCAGCCCGCCAATGGGCAAAACACGCTTTGAGCAGCATGGCCGCTTGCAGCTCTCCACGAGCCGCCGCTATTTGACTCATGCCGATGGAACGCCCTTCTTCTGGTTAGGAGATACCGCCTGGAATGGCCCTCTGTGCTCAACGCCCGAAGAATGGAAATTCTATCTCGCGCAGCGTCAGCGCCAGCAGTTTACAGCCGTGCAGTGGGTGGCGACACAGTGGATTTCAGCACCGGATGGCGATTGGACTGGCGAGTTGGCCTACAGCGGCCATGAGCACATTCTGGTGCATCCGTCGTTCTTTCAACGGCTTGACCAGAAGATTATCGCCTTGAATCGCGCTGGCTTGCTGAGTGTGCCGATCATGCTATGGGCGGCGCATTGGAGTCGTGACGAGATCAATGCCCGCAATCCCGGTTATGCCCTCGCGGAAGATCAGGCGATTCGTCTGGCGCGTTATATGCTGGCACGCTGGGGTGCCTATCACACGGTCTGGCTGCTGCCGGGGGATGGGGATTATCGCGGTGAACGGGCTGACCGCTGGAAGCGCATCGGGCGGGCTGTTTTTGGGGAGACATCGCGTGAGTTGGTGGCGCTGCATCCCGGCGATATGCAGTGGAATATGGATGACTTTCGCAATGAAGCATGGCTGAATCTCGTCGGCTATCAAAGCGGTCACGGGGACGATGATCGCTCGGTTGAATGGCTGGTCGAGGGGCCTCCGAGTATGGATTGGCATCAGGAGCCAGCGCGTCCATTTATCAACCTCGAATCGCCGTATGAAGATATTATTGCCTATCAAAGCCGCCGCCGCCATGATGATTATTCAGTCCGACAGGGGCTGTATTGGAGTTTGCTGGTTGCGCCAACAGCGGGTGTCACGTATGGAGGACATGGCGTCTGGGGCTGGGATGATGGCAGCGCGCCGCCGATTGGTCACGACAACACGGGTATTACGAAGCCCTGGCAGCAGGCGCTGATGCTCCCCGGCGCAGAGCAGTTACGGCATCTCATGCACATTATGACATCCCTGGCATGGTGGAAGCTCCAACCTGCACAGGAGGTGCTGGCCGTACAGCCGGGGCATGACAGTCAGCGATGCTTTATCGCGGCGGCTCGTACTGACGATCTTCTGCTCATCTATCTGCCAGAGAATAACCATGTCCAACTCAAGTCAGACGCTGTAGGGGCAGAGGCCACCGCAAGCTGGTTCAATCCACGCACCGGGGAGCAGTCTGCCGCCCCTGCCGATGAGCGGGACACGATCACGCATTTTCATACACCAGGGCAGGGTGACTGGCTCTTACTGATTCAACACACAGCATCTTAGAGGTGACCGTGAAAGTTCTCATTATTGGCGGGACGGGACTCATCAGCACACCCATGACGCATTTTCTACAGCAACAGAATTACGATGTGACGCTCTACAATCGCGGCGAATCGCCTGTGCGCGTGCCTGCAAATACGCGGATTGTGCATGGAGATCGGCAGAATTATGTCGCCTTTGAAGCGCAGATGCAGGAACTTGGCTCCTTTGACTGTGTGATTGATATGGTGGGCTACGCACCGGAAGATGCACACAGTGTTGTACGAGCGTTTCGCGGGCGGCTTGGACAGTTCATTTTTTGCAGCACAGTTGATGTCTATCACAAGCCTGCCGCGCATTATCCTTACCGCGAAGACACCCCTTACGGCGGCCTCAATGCCTACAGCATCAACAAGGTCGCCTGTGAAAAGACGCTGCTGGCCGCGCATGAACACGGTGATTTTCCTGTGACGATTATTCGTCCGGCGTACACCTATGGCGATGGGCGCGGGGTGCTCTATCCGTTTGGCACAGGCAGCACCTATATTGACCGCATTCGTGCGGGGAAGCCGATTATTGTGCATGGCGATGGCAGTTCGCTGTGGGTGGCATGCCATACGAATGACGTCGCACGCGCCTTTATCGGGGCGATTCAGAATCCCGTG
>DAOTUR010000803.1:0-1683 GCA_034436915.1 Anaerolineae bacterium | reverse complement strand
TCGCCCATGCCCTCATCCGGCCCGGCCAATACTAGCCATGTATCGGGGAGATGCGCCTGTTGAAAGGCTTTCACCAGGATTTCAACACCTTTGCGCTCATGCAAGCGGCCCATAAACAGGATCACCACGCCTGTTCCGATGCCATATCGCTCACGGAACGGCGCGGCATCGGGCAGAGTCGCAAAGGCGCTCACATCCACGCCGTTCCGGATCACCGACAGGGGCGGCACAGAGGGTGCAAAGGTGCGCCACACCTGCTCAATCTCGTGCTGCTCGGCCTCAGTGAGGGGGACAATGTGGCGAATCACGGGTGCAAGGCGCGGGCTGATCAGCCAATCCCATGCCTGCTTGACGAGGCCGCGCCCGGTGTCATAGCGCAGCGTGGCATGGGGTGAGAGGACAGTGGGGATACGCCGCAGTCTGGGCAGCGCCAGCACATTTTCGACGGTGCGAAATTCATGCAGATGAATCACATCGGGCACGAGCGCGGCAAGGGCGGCGGGCATCCCCAGCGGCGATGAGAGATTCCAGCGGCGCAGCGCATACAGGCGGTTGGGGACGCGCACCACCTGCACGCCTGCACGCCGCTCCTGCAACGGCCCCGCCAAGCGTTCGCTGCGCGTCAGAGCATCCGTTGTGAGCACCGTGACGCTGTGGCCCTGCTGCACCTGAGCCTGTGCCAGCCCTTCCAGCGCACTCACCACACCGCCAAAGACATAGGCGGGGGCATAGTAGGGGGCAATATGAAGAATATTCATGGCATGATCCATATTGTAGACGCGGCCTATCGTACCTTATAGACACCTGACATGAGCAGTTTTTCTCGTGATGATAAAATCCAACGCGGGAGGACGCCGCCCCTCGAACACGCCAGCATAGAAACGATGTTCTTTGCAGGCGTGAATTTTCGTGATACCCTGAGAGACAAATGCCTGTACAGGCTGGCACGCCACAGCCAGCAAGCGAGATCATCATGAATGTTGGACACTATAATCCCCGCGACAAAGACAAAATGCACGAGTGGGCCAGAACCCTGCTGCGGAGTGACTTTCTCATTCTCGATACCGAGACAACGGGCCTCGGCACAAGCGATGAGGTCGTGCAGATTGGCATCATCGACAGCAAAGGCTATACCCTGCTCGATACGCTGGTGCGCCCGACGCTCCCCGTCCCGCCGATGGTGACGCGCATTCACGGCATCACCAACGAGACGCTGGTCGACGCCTCGCCCTTTAGCGATCACTATGTCCGGCTGTCGGCGCTGCTGGCAGGCCGTACCGTTGTGGCCTACAACATGGATTTTGATTGGCGGATGCTGGTGCAGTCGGCAAAGGTCTATGGTCTGCCGCCCTTCCGCACCGGGGAGCGCCTGTGCGCGATGAAAGCCTATGCCCAGTTTCGCGGCAAGTTCGATCTCAAGCGCCGCACCTACAGCTATCACAAATTGGGCGAAGCCTGTGTGCAGCAAAAGATTCCCGTCGTCAAGGCGCACAATGCGCTGGGCGATGTGCGCATGACATTGGCTCTCTTGCATAAAATGGCTGAAATGAGTTAAACCCTCCTGTATAACCAATGGTGCATGTCTCGATTTTGCGATCATTTTGGCACGCAAAATCAAATTCTGAGGCTCAATTTTTGAGGGCAAGGAATTTTTAAAGGGCCAAAGCGCTTTTGTAGGGGCGC
>DAOTUR010000802.1:0-8172 GCA_034436915.1 Anaerolineae bacterium | reverse complement strand
GATCCTGACCTGTATCGCGGCGGCGGCGGCACACCGGTTTCGCTGGGGCCATCCTGGACAGTCAATTACTGGGACTTCTCCGGCACGGCTGGCAGCACGCGCTGCTCGAACGTTGGTTTCAATAACGGAAGCAACCTGGGAAACTGTGTGAAGTCGTTCTTCGAGCCAGGGTCAAGCGGCGATGTCAATCGTGCGAAGTCCATAACCGGATCAAGCCATCGGCCCAACAACACCGGGATTAACCGCGATCAGCCGGGGATTGATATTGAAATCTTCCATGAATGGTTCGGCGGCGGCCCGTATGGATACACCGATAACTTTGCCGGACGCTGGGAACTCGTGTCCAATATCGTCGGTTCGCCCGGCACGCCCACAGGCAAGGTCACGTTCATCATGGCCTCGGACGATGGCGCACGCCTGAAGTATGTCAATGAACAGGCCAGCAATATCAATACGGATGCCTGCTGGAAGGTCACGACAACGTGCAGCTTCGATCCAAACAATCGTGCGACGTATATTCCAGCCAAAGAATGGAATATCATCGACAACTTCCTGCCCTCTCACGGACGTATCGTAAATGTGGGAACGGCTGTCATGGCAGTAGCAGGCGCGGGTGGCAATAACAATACATCAGGCCGCTATCGCTTCATTCTCGAATACTACGAGAAAACAGGTGACGCCACCATCACTCTCTCCACAGGTGCGGATACCTTCTCGTTCTCAGACTCGCCGAAGCAGGGGACAGGCAGCAGCTTCCCGGAAGTTCCCGCCATCCGCAATGCGTCGTCGTCGCTCATCCTGAACGGCGTGCTGGATCTGACGAAGGCTGTCAATCCCTTCATTACGTACTACACCTACTATGAGTTGGGCGGAACAGCCCGCGTGGAAGTATCGATTGACGGCGGCTTCACCTGGACGCAGGTCGGTCTGGGCGGCACGGTGGACAACAAGTGGGTCAAGACAGGATCACCTGCGACGACAGCACCCTGGCAGGTGGATATGTTCTTTGACAAGGATTTGGACTACACAGGCCCCGGCCCAAATTACACGACGACAACAACCGACATCGATTACACATTCGGTGGCTCGACGGCGCTGTTCGGCCAGAGAACGACAAATCTTTCGGTGCGCTTCACGCGAAAGATCAATCTGACCACCATCGACAGCCTGAACTTCAATACGATTGGCGATGATGGTATCCGTCTGTGGGTGTATAAAGATGGTGTCGAATCACCGCAAACACCTGCAACCAACGGTTGCCGCACGGGCAACACCAGTCCTCTCTACATCCGCAGCGGCCAGCCAAAAACCAATTCAAACTCGGTCTTCACTGATGGCTGTTTGCTGATCGACAACTGGCAGGATCAGGCACCGAACTCGCAGTTTGCCAGCTTCAAGCCCACATCAAACGGCGTGTATGTGATCCAGTTGGATTACTACCAGGGCGGTGGCGGCGCACAGGTGACGATGAATGTCACCCCAGGCAACTTCTCGTCGCCGTCGTTCACCAACACCGTCATGCCGGTCAATGGCGACACCAGCACATGGCAGTTCAGAGTGAATGACCTGACAGCCTACGTGGGACAGCGCATCGGCTTGCGCTTCCGCCTGGATCGCCTGGGCATCGCAGAGAATAACCCCAAGCCCAACTATGTGACGCAAAGCCCCAATGACTACCTCGTCAGTTGGTGGCTCACAGAAATCGCAGTCCTCTCTTACCCGTAAGAAGCAGAGGTATCAGGGCGCAGAGCAGTCTGCGCCCTGATGCTTTCTCCGATCCTTTGCTATACTCCCCTCTCAACCCACCTGAGCTATCCACACCGTTATGTCTGACATGTGAGAAAGAGCGTATTGTGATCATGGAACAACAGCGGGGGCTGCTCTTCGTCCTCGTCGGGCCGGGCGGCGCAGGCAAAAATACGCTCATGACCAATCTCATGCAGCGTGTTCCCTCCCTGCGTAAGCTTGTGACCGCCACCACTCGCAGCATACGCATCAATGAAGTTGAAGGGCTTGACCACTTCTTCGTCAGTGAAGAGCGATTCCGCGAACTCCTGACGCAAGGCGAGCTTCTCGAACACACCGAAGTCACGCCGGGGAAATTTTATGGCATCCTCCGCGCCCCCATCGAACAGGCCCTGAGCACCTCGCAAACCCTGATCGCAGATATTGATGTCCTGGGCGCACGCATTTTACGTGATACTTACCCCGATGATGTTGTCCTCATCTTCGTGACCGTTCCGGGTGCAAGCGACGAGGAACGTTTGACAAATCTCCAGCGGCGGATGCAGGAACGCGGCGAATCACCGACGCTGATCGAGGAACGCCTGACACGCGCCCGCCAGATTGAACTGCCGTTCGCCACAGCGTGCGATTGCATCGTCATCAATGCCGATCATCAGATGGACAGCGCCCTGCATGAGATTGAACAATTCATCCAGCAGCGGCGAGAACAGCGCAAAACCCTATGACGCTCAAAGACCTCCATCTTGCTCTGGGCGCACAATTGGCCCCCGATTCGATCCCGCTGCATTATGGTCAACCCGACATCGAATATGACACCTTGCGCGAGCATGTGGCGCTGCTGGATCGCAGCCATGAGGCACGTCTCAGCGTGCGCGGGCCAGATCGCCATGTCTTCCTCAACCGCATGTCCACCAATGCCATCACTAGCCTGGGCGAAGGCGAAGCGTGTGTCACCCTGTTTCTGACGCCGCAAGGCCGCCTGCTGGAACGGGTGTTCGTCTACAACCACACCGACGAGTTGATTCTCATCAGTGAACCCGGACATGGTGAGGCTCTGGAAGGGCTGTTAAAGCGCAATATCTTCTTTCAGGATCATGTCACGGTGAGTTCTCTGACCGACGCCACCGCGCATCTGGCGCTGCATGGCCCACAGGCCGATGCTTTGCTGGAGAGCGTTCAACCTCACATCGCACAGACGCCTGTCCTGTTTGGGCGGCCTCTGCTCATCGCTGGAATCAGCGTGTTGGCCGTTCGGCGCAAGGCACTGGTCGGAGCACACTGGGCGTTGATGTGTCCCATCGAGGACGCACCGCAGCTTTTCACGGCGCTGCTTGAGAAGGGCCAAGCCTTTGGCCTGCGGCCTGCGGGGTCGTTAGCCTATCATGGACATCGTGTGCGCGTGGGCTATCCGTCGGGCCGCGAGATCAGCAGCGATTATCTGCCGCTGGAGGTTGGCCTGTGGGACGACCTGAACTTCGCCAAAGGCTGCTACACAGGCCAGGAGATCATTGCGCGGATGGAGAGTCGTCAGCGTGTAGCCCGCACACTCGTCACGCTTCATCTCAGCCAGATGGTTGACTCTCCCGCGCCTGTTTTTTACGAAGGCCGCAAGATCGGCACATTGACGAGCAGCGCCCTCGCACCGGATCGCAACGTTTATGGGCTGGCTGTCGTAAAGAGAGATATGGCTGTCACGGGTCATACGCTCACTGTTGGCCCTCATGCAATCCCGGCCCGCATCAGCGGACGCGGCGGGGTGCAGCCGCCTTTTATCGATGTCATTCAGGACAGCGGAAGCGAATAATTTATGCGCCTCTTGGGACGTATTTTTTCTATTGTTCTCGTATTGATCATTCCGCTGCTGCTGACAGCCGCCTCATGTAATCTGGCAGTATATAACACCATGAGCAATGAGCGCACCTATCGAGATGCATTTGCAGATCGCTCGCTGCTCAGTGATATCACGCCTTATGCCGTGCCAGCCCTCATGAATGTCGCCGGGGGCAAGCTCAAGGACTACCCCGGCAGCATCTCCCCACAAAAGATTGTGGGCAGCATTGGCTTCGAGTCGTTGAGCGGCATTCTTGCAAGCGTCGTCTCAAAGACCTGGATGCAAGATCGCTTTGATCAAATCCTGCGACTGTTCACGGGCATTCTCAGCAATGACTACACCGCCCTTGATGAAATGATTGATGTCGAATCGGTACGCATGAACCTGGAAGGCGACAGCGGACAGGCGATTGCCCTCAAAATCGTCAATGCCGCGCCGCGCTGCACCGCTGACCAGGAAACCCAGATACAAGCCTTTCAGGACACCTCCAGCGGCGATTTTCCCATCTGTAATCCCGCCAGCGATAATTTGAAGACGTTCAGCACCACTCATATCGCTGGCTGGCTGGCTGATCTTGGAAATCAACTCCAGGTCGTGACCGCAGCACAGTTTTACTCCCTCACCAGCAGCGAGGCACGCGGCCTGCATGTGCTCATCAAGCTGGAAGAGCAAACTTCTTACGTGCTGTACCTGTGCCCTGGGGCGCTGCTCGCGCTGATTGTCTTCTTTACGGTGCGTTCATTCCGCAGTTTTGGCCGTTGGATCGGCGGATCGCTGCTGTTCTCAGGCGTTGCCGTTCTTATTGCCCTGGTCGTCATTCAAATCGTTTTCGTCAATGTGTTTGGGGCCGCAAACAATGCGAACAATGATGCCAATCGTCTGCTCTTACAGATTTTTGTGAGTTTGCTGCGGGCCGGACTGGGGGGTATGAGTCAGTCGATGCTGCTGCAAGCGGGCTTGATGATTCTGGCGGGATTTGGCCTGATCGGGTTGACGGTGCTCGTCAGACGCAGTGAGCTGGTGTCAACAGGCACAACGGTGCTCGTGACCGACGATGGACAGGTCATCTCCAGCACATCGCTGCCCAACATCCCCGTTGAGACCGGCACAGGATCAAGCCGCACCCCGGTCAAATAAGGGGCATTCGCTAAATCGTCTGATCTCTATCTAAAAATCGGGCGGTGGCGCGTCAAAGAATAAGGCCCACCACACCTGCCAGTTCTCAGGCCGAGGCAGCGTCGTTTGTACAGGCACACCACCTGTGCTGACGATGGGCATCGGCGTGGCATAGGTTGAGGGGACGGGAAACACCAGCATCTCGCCATCACGCACCATTTTGCCTTCGCTGTGCGCCCACGCTTCGACATAGGCATCGCTTTTGACGTACTCAAGGCGCTTTTGCAGGTCGTCATTCTGCTGTTTCAGCACATCGATCTCTTTTAAGACCGTCTCCTGCACGTCCGTCAGGCTGCGATCCGCCACAATGCGTGAGCTGAAATTCACCGCCAGCATCAACCCCACAGCGAGAATCACGGCAAACATCACCTGCGTACTGGACAGCGGTTTGAGTTGACGTGGGCGCTGGGAAGGGGTGTCAGGGGAGGGGGAGCGGGGGGCTTGATCCATGTCCGATCATCTCATCTCTCACGAATGGGTCGTCTCTGATTATACCATGTGCAGGAATACAAAACGCCCAGTCAATTGACTGAGCGTTTGTGTGCCGAAGAAGGGAGTCGAACCCATACCCCGTGAAGGACTACGCCCTGAACGTAGCGCGTCTGCCAGTTTCGCCACTTCGGCTTGAAGTGATGTTCATTCTAGCAAACTCCTGCTCCCTGTCAAGGGGAATCTCAGGAGAATGCACAAGGGATGCACCCTGCCCTGACGCCAAATTCCCTTAAATCATCAAGGTGCAACTACATTCCCACGATCCCGCCACACTGATCGTGAGGAATACAGGAGATTGTCGTAGGGACATGGCCTGCCATGTCCACAACGTTCGGACAAGGCGGGCCTTGTCCCTACATCCACCCCCGACAAATTTCCAATCGCCTTATCAGCAATCAATTCAATCTCCAGAACAAAATCTCACAACTCTCGCCGCCCCAGAAACGTAATCGTGAAAAAGGGAACACTCTCTTCCTCTGGTCTGAGCGCGAGAGGTAAGATGACACAACGACACACAAAGGATGATGCACATGGGTTTCATGGGGCGTGGCGGCAGGCGCAAACGCAAAAATGATGATCGTGAAGTCCCCGATACGCCGATGCAGTGGCGGCGCATGTTCTCCTACATACGGCCCTATACGAGACGGCTTTTGCTGGCGCTGCTGGCCTCCGGCGCGAGTGCCCTGCTCGGTCTCGTCTTTCCGAGCGTGATCCAGCGCGTCCTCGATTCGGTCTTGCAGCAGCGCGATATTCGCCTGCTCGATTCAATCACCCTCTTTTTGATCGTGGTCTTCTTCTTCCGCTCCATCACATCGCTGATCGAGAGCTATAACCTCAGCTATATCGGCGAAAAGATCGTGATGGATGTGCGGCGCGATGTCTACGCGCAGTTCCAACGCCTGCCGCTGCAATTCTTTGTCGAGCGGCGCGTTGGCGAACTGACGAGCCGCCTCAACAATGATTCCACCGTCATGCGCTCCGTGCTGACCAACAATATCAGCACCCTGATTCAGCAGTCTCTGACGCTGACGGGCGCGATCATTGTGATGTTTGTGCTCAATGGGCGGCTGACGCTGTTCATCATCGTCCTCATCCCGATCATTATGGCGATTGCGGCGGTGTTTGGCACGCTGTTGAGCCGCTACAGCACAAAAGTCCAGGATGAGATCGCGCTGGCGTCTATCGTCAGCGAAGAAGTGCTGCAAAACATCCGCGAAGTCAAAAGTTTCGCCCGTGAAAGCTATGAAGTCAGCCGCTACGGGAATGCTCTGAATCGCGCTTTCGCGGCCACGCTCAAGGTGCTGCGTTTGCGCTCAGTGTTTGGGCCGTTGATGGCCTTCATGGGCTTTGGAGCGCTGGCCCTCATCCTGTGGTTTGGCGGGCGCGAGGTGCTGGATGGGCGTCTGACGGGCGGCGAGCTGGCGGCGTTCATCATCTACGGCATCACAGTCGCGGCAGGCTTTGGCATACTGGTGGGCCTGTACACGCAGCTTCAGGAGGCGATTGGCGCGACCAAACGCATCTTTGAAATCCTCGATATGACGCCTGTCATCCAGGACGCACCCAATGCAACGGTGCTGAACAATGCGGCAGGGCGCATCACGCTCGATAACGTCCACTTTTCCTACGAATCGCGTCAGGAGGTGCTGCATGGCATCTCGCTCGATGTGGCTCCCGGCGAAATTGTGGCGCTGGTCGGGCCAAGTGGCGCGGGCAAAAGTACGATGTTTAATCTGATCCCGCGCTTTTATGATCCGATGCAAGGCAGCATCTGTATTGATGGGGAAGATATTCGCAATATCACACAGTTGAGTTTGCGTCAGCACATCGGCATTGTGCCGCAGGAGACGATGCTGTTTGGCGGCACGATCCGCGAGAATATTCTTTATGGGCGGCTGGAAGCGTCCGATGCTGATCTGATCGCCGCAGCCCAGGCCGCCAATGCCCACGATTTCATCATGGCGCTGCCCGACAAATACGAGACCATCGTCGGCGAACGCGGCATCAAACTGAGCGGCGGCCAGCGCCAGCGTGTAGCGATTGCGCGGGCCATCCTCAAAGACCCGCGCATTCTGCTGCTCGATGAAGCCACCAGTAGCCTCGACAACGAGAGCGAACATCTGGTGCAGGAGGCATTGGGCCGCCTGATGCAGAAGCGCACGACGCTCATCATCGCCCACCGCCTCAGCACCGTTCGCATTGCCCATCGTATCGCCGTGATCGATCAGGGCAAGCTGGCGGAGTTGGGGACACACGAGGAGTTGATGGCCCTGAACGGCATCTATGCCAGGCTGTACGAGATGCAGTTCCGCACCGCCGATCTGGTTGAGGCATCGTAAAAACCAGGGGTTGAAAACCCCCGCCACATCTGGTGCAAATGTAGGGGCGACACATGTGTCGCCCACCCCAAAAACAACAATGAATCCTTAACCGAATGCGTATGCCGTAAGAGTCGGGCGTCTGGGTCGCACTAAAGACAGAGAACAAACAATCAGGGGGGATGATAGGCGCTGCATTTGAACGCGCCTATCATGCCCCTGCTCTGTTGACTGAGGAGAATCGTAATGCAATTGGATGTGTGGTCTGATTTCGTGTGTCCCTGGTGTTATCTGGCCTATACCAGCGTGGAAAAACTCGCCTCGACCCACCCCGTCGAGGTCACATGGCATTCGTATGAACTGCTGCCTGTGGGTGCGCCGCCCATGCCCGACGCCTATAGGCAGGCCCCGTCGGACGGCCAGGGGATTTTACAACGAAATGGAAGATGGCGTCGGAATATTTCAGCGACAAAGTACGGGCCGTTCGCGTTCAGGGTGAGTAGGAAAGTGACCAGTCGCTTGAGGGGACACTCGCCTGAGAAAACTCGCCACAGAATATTATTTCCCTGGCGAAATCAGGCTATAATGACGCGCAGATTAAAGTGGCCT
>DAOTUR010000801.1:0-7250 GCA_034436915.1 Anaerolineae bacterium | reverse complement strand
GCGTCTATGAGATGGGGCATCATCTCATACTGTCTCAGTCGGTGGAAGTCTTGGCGTAAGCCAAGCCTCCGGCGTTTACGGCAGATGCCCCCGCCTTTAGGTGTGGGGAGTATGTCACGTAACACAGCTTGTAAAAGGCTTATTTTCAGGACTTTCGCTTGGATAAATCAGAACGGGTCATGATAGATCAAAATCTAAGAATTTGAACCGTTAACAACCGTCTTGAGTAACCCAAGCGAAAGTCCTGATTTTCTAACCCCGTCTATACCCTTACTATACATTACATATTGTTACGGAACAAGAGACTAGCCATGTGTTTAGGAGTTTTTTACGCTTGCGTATGCTATTCTGACACCGTAGAGTGTTCCCATCCTACTGTCAAACGCCAAAAATCTACGCAAATAAGATGTAAAGAGTGTAATTGCGCTCTATTTCATTGTTACAATTCGGTGTGCTAATCTGTCATCACACAATGGCGTATATTCACAAACATGCGCTCACTCGATAAATGTTTGTGATCTCTATCGGTTTGGTTGGAGTGTTGCAATGGGTTTTCATGGTGGTGGCTGGTCAAATTTCATCTGGAGCGAAGAAGACGCTCGCAAAAAGAAACTCTCATCGCTGGATCGTCAGCTTGTGTGGCGTGTATTGGGCTATGCTTATCCGTATCGCTGGCGGATCGCGGCCACGCTCGTCCTGATTTTGTTCACGACGGGCCTGGGGCTGCTCAACCCGCTCATCTTCCGTGATCTGATCGACAACACGCTCAAGCCGCCGGGTGATGCGGGCCGCCTGAATATTCTGGCGCTGGCGCTGATTGCGATTCCTGTCATCAACGGCTTCATCAGCGTGGTGCAGCGCCGCATCAATGCCTCGATTGGCGAGGGCGTCATCTTCGATCTGCGCCGTTCGCTCTATGACCATTTGCAGCGCATGTCGTTTCGCTTTTTCACGCGCACCAAAACCGGCGAATTGATGAGCCGCCTCAATGATGACGTGGTGGGCGCACAGAGCGCTGTCAATAACACCATTGTCTCGCTCATCACCAATATTGTGACCGTGATCGCCATTCTGGGCGTCATGATCTCGATGGAATGGCGTCTGACGATCATGGGCGTGATGGTGCTGCCCTTTTTCATCTTCATTGCCCGCCGCTTAGGGGGGCAACTGCGCGTCCTGACCCGTGAGCAGATGAATTTCAACGCCAAGATGAACGCCCAAATGAATGAAACGCTCAATATCAGCGGGGCGCTGCTGGTGCGCTTGTTTGGGCGCACCAAAGAGGAGATGCAGCGCTTTGACGAGCGGGCCGCCAAAGTGCGCGATTCGGGCATCAAACGCGCTTATATGGGGTCGCAGTTCTTCATGCTCATCGGCCTCGTGAGCGTGGTGGGGACAGCGCTGGTCTATTGGGTTGGCGGTCATCTGGTGCTGCGCGGAGAATTCTCCGTCGGCACGATTGTCGCCTTTGGCACGTATCTCACGCAGTTGTACGGCCCGCTGCAAGCCCTCACCAATGCGCCCGTCGATTTTGCCTCGTCTGTCGTGAGCTTTGAGCGCGTCTTTGAGATTGTCGATTTGCCATTGGAGATTAAAGAAAAAGACAATGCCCTCATGCTCGATAGCGTGCGCGGCGAGATCGCCTTCCATGATGTGTCGTTCCACTACGGCGAAGAACCCGCCAAACTCAGCATGTCCGAGTGGGAACGCATGGAGGATATGACCCTCAGCGGTGATATCGCCGCCGCCACGACCAATCGCAGTCAGGCCCGCGAGTTGGCGCTGCATAATCTCGATTTCAAGGTTGAGATGGGCCAGATGGTCGCGTTGGTCGGGCCGAGCGGCGCGGGCAAAACGACCATGACCTATCTCATTCCGCGCCTGTATGATCCGACCAGCGGCAGCATCACGCTGGATGGACATGATCTGCGCGATCTCACGCTGCAAACGCTGGCCGACAATATCGGCATGGTGACGCAGGAGACGTATCTGTTTCATGATACCGTGCGGGCCAATCTGCTGTATGCCCGCCCTGATGCCACGCAGGAAGAGCTTGAGGCGGCGTGCAAGGATGCCAATATTCACGCCTTCATCGCCGATCTGTCCGAGGGCTATGATACGGTGGTGGGCGAACGCGGCTATCGCTTGAGCGGCGGCGAGAAGCAGCGGCTGGCGATTGCCCGCGTCATCCTCAAAGACCCGCGTATCCTCGTGCTGGACGAAGCCACCAGCAGCCTCGACAGCCAATCGGAGGCGCTGATTCAGGACGCATTGGCGCGGGTGCAGAAGGGTCGCACCAGCATCGTGATCGCCCATCGACTCAGCACCATTCTCTCCGCAGATCGCATCTTTGTGCTGGATCGCGGTCAGATTGTGGAAGAAGGCACGCACGGCACGCTGATCGAGGCGGGCGGCCTGTATGCCAATCTCTACGAGACCCAGTTCAAGCAGCGGCAGGCGGCGCTGGCCGAGGCTGTGTCGGCGGATTAACCCCTCTCCCCGCTCTCCCCGCTACGCAAGCGACCCCACCCCCACCCCTCCCCGCTGCGCATGGAGGGGCTTTTGGCTCTCTCTCCACGAAGTGGGGAGAGCGGGGAGAGGGGTCGGGGTGGGGTTTTCTCATCCTCACTTGTCCCACTGCCGATTCAGGTTATGATGAGAACATGACGCCGTATTTTTGATGAGGCTGCGGAGTTTTTTCTTATCATGATGCTCCTGGATCAGCAGCAAATGGCGCTTGCCACCCAATGTCTCTGGTCGCTGCAAGAGACCGCCCCCGAAATTGAAGGCTTGCTCTTCACGCATGTCGATGGCCTGACCGTCACCGCGACCCTCCCCGGCAGCGAGAAGACTGAACGGCTGGCGGCCATCTCCACCGCGCTCTTTCTCCTCAGCGAGCAGGCCAGCGAAACCTGGCGCAGCGGCGAGGCGCTCGAAGTGCAGATGAAACTGCGCCGCGCTCCCGATGATCTGCGCCATCTCACGATCAAACCTGTGGGGCCGCGTGCGATTCTGGTCGCGCTGTATCAGCACACCAGCCGCTACAATCGCATCAAGGCCGATCTGGAACTGGCCGCCATCTATTTGCAGGCGGTGCTGGCCGGCGATACGCCGCCGCCGCCCGTCAATTGGCACAGCCGCTAAATTTAACCCCACCCCCACCCCTCCCCGCTGCGCAAGGAGGGGCTTTTATGACCTGCCCTGAGCCGTTTTGCCCCTGGTGCAACACAACATATCAATCGCATAATAACCTCTGTGATATTTTTATCTCATTTTGGAGACCTGTATGAAACTGCTTGTTGCCACCCACAATCAGGGGAAATTGGCCGAATATCGCACACTGTTGGTCGCGTGGCCGCTTGAATTTGTCAGCCTGTCGGATGTGGGGATTGAGCATGATGTTGAGGAGACAGGCGAGACGTTTGAGGCCAATGCGCAGCTCAAAGCCGAGCAGTACGGCGCGATGACGGGCCTGCTCACCCTGGCCGATGACAGCGGCCTCGCGGTGGATGCGCTGGACGGGCGGCCCGGCGTCTACAGCGCCCGCTATGGCACACCGGATCTGGACGATGCGGGCCGCCGCCATTTGCTGCTCAAAGAGCTGGAGGGCGTGCCGAGGGAACAGCGCACCGCCCACTTCATCTGTGTGATTGCGCTGCATGATCCGCGCCAGCCTGACAAAAAGGTGACGCATTTTGTCGCGGGTCAATGCGATGGTCATATCACCACACAAGATCATGATGCCGGACAGGGCTTTGGCTATGATGCGATCTTTCAGCCCGACGACCAGACGCAGACCTTTGGTGAACTGCCGCAGGATATCAAGCACGCCCTCAGCCATCGTGGACGCGCCGCCGCCAAACTGCCTGAGATTATGGCCCTGGTGGTGTCAGAGTAGGGTGGCGTCCATCACCCCTCACCCCAACCCCTCTCCCACAAGGGGCGAGGGGTTGGGGTGAGGGCGAAATACACGCTAAAAACCGACCCAGGACTCAGGTGCAATAGGAAACGATAAGGGCCTGAGCAGGTCAGGCCCTTATGAGAAAAATTAGCGTGTTTCGAGGGTGTTGGTGAGGAAGGCGCTAAAGCCCAACTCCGGATCGTGGCGCACAACCAGCGTGCGTGTGCCGCCGACGTGTGTGACGCCGCCCATTTTATAAGCTTTGGCGGGGCGGCCTTCGCTGTCCAGACGATTCGTCCAGTAGATGAAATCGCCGCGCTGCCAGATGTACAAAATCGGGATGTCATCGACCAGAATTTCCAGATGGCGATGTGGGAAATCCCCAAAGCGCGGCGGATCATACCAGGGAACCCACGCGCCGGCGGTTTGCTCGGTTTTGAGCGAAAGAGCGCTCTGTCC
The DNA here is from genome assembly GCA_034436915.1 of Anaerolineae bacterium. Classification (GTDB taxonomy): domain Bacteria; phylum Chloroflexota; class Anaerolineae; order Aggregatilineales; family Phototrophicaceae; genus JALHOR01. Next base: position 2,890 of record DAOTUR010000801.1, on the reverse strand, counting down.
CAGGATTTCCCGCTCATCACGGGCGGTTTCCCGATTGACGAATTTAATCGTCTGATCGGTGGTGTTGAAGATCGACGTGACTTCTGTGACGGGCATAGATGTCTCCACTGCGATTTTGCCCTGGTGCGCCGCCCCAACGGTGGCGGCTGCTCCTTCTCCGAGCAACTGTACCGAACGGGCAACGCCTTTGGCAACCGTTCCAATGACCTTCCAAACTGTAACCTCGTCCGCCATGCTTCCCTCTCAGTCCCAGCGTACCAGGATCGTGGACGTGTCTTACAATATTATACGGAGAATCGGCCAAAAAGTTGTGATGGCTCTCTGAGACATAGCGCCGCCCGCTTATTGTCCATGCGGCGTCGTGTCGCGGATGATGAGCGCATCAAAATCGGCAGTCGTCCCCGGCTCAACGCTCAGAGCCAGCGTGCCGCCGAACTTGTCCGCCTTTTCCACGAAGGTGATAAATTTGTCATTGGCAAAGAACGCCATCTTCTCTTTGTAGGTCAGCACACGGAGGGGAATCCACTCCGGCAGCGGGCCTTGATCGGCTCCTGGCACAGGCCCCTCATAAATCGTCGTCTTCTCCGTGCTGCTCTGATACTCAATCAGCAGCGTCATCTGGCCCTGGGCATCGCGGCGCAGGCCCATACGATAGCCCTGCAAGTCTGATCCGGCAGGTGAAAGGGTGGTGCGGAAATTCAACCAGGCTGTGCCGGGCTGCTGCAAGCGCAGGTCAAGCGTGATGTAAAGATCGGTGGAGTCATCATAGGTGGTGGTGTCTTGGCCCTTACCAAACATCTCGACGCCGATGACATCGCGGAACAAGCGCCATGTTGGGCGATCCTGATATTTCATCTGCAAATACGCGCCGTGCGTGCTGCTGGCGGGATCGGTCACAAATTCACCATCGGCTTTGAGGCCGTTAACCCACCATTCATCGGTGCGGAACTTCTCATCAAAGTTCTCGTCCAGGTCGCTGCGGAGATAGCGGAACGTGCGGGCCAGCACCTGATCCTGAATTTCAAAGGCGAAATCGGCATTTGTCCCACGATCCACAGTCGAGCGGGTGATGAGGCAGTCATCCACGCGGAAGATATCAGTGTCCACCAGCGCTGCAAAGCGAATGCCGCCTGCGCCGGGTGTGGCGTCAAATGTCTCGGCGAAGCGCTTTTCGCCGTTGGCATAAATCTCGAGGCGGTTGCCTACCAGAAAGACCTGGAAATCCTGCCAGCGGTTGCGCGAGTAGATATTGGGCACCGGTCGCGTCCATACCGGATTACCTGTGCCATCCAGATAATCCAGCGTGAGACTGCCCTGCGCGAAATTAAAGCGGATGACACCGCCCGCACTCGCACGCAGATAGAGCTGGTGGCCGCCCACTTCATTCCACAGGCGGCAGCGCAGTTCAAAGTCTTCAATAGCGGGGAGCTGCGGCGCGGCTTCGGACGGGCCTTTGATCCGCAGATATTGATTATCGGGATCGGCCCCAATCGTGACGCCTTCGCCTTTGCTCGTCCATGTGCTGGGCAGAACGCCCGCTTCAAAGGCTTCTGTGCCGGGTTCGGGCCGCTGGATCACCACATCATCGATGCGAGTCGACTTGAAAGCATTGTTGATCTGTAACAGGATCAGCCCCGCGCCCAACTCCGGCTGATTGGTGTCCTCAGCGTTGACGATGAGCATATTGTCCATGTAGACGAAAATGCGGCGCTGCGAGGCCCAGATGGTGTAATTGTGCCACTCTTTCAACTTCAACCGGGCTGGCCCCTGCTTCACGCGCAGTTCTTTTGCACGATCCGTCAGCGGATTGGGCGCATTCGGGCTGTTGCGTTTGAGGAAGACCGTGCCGGGCGTAATCTCCACGACCTCATAGCCCACATTTTGCTGATAGCGGAAGACGACGCGCAGGCCCTCCGCCGCTTCCAGATAGGCGCGGAAATTGATGACGAAATCCGGCGTCGTCAGCCATTCCGGGACATTGCTGCCCAGCAGAATGAACGGTTGAATCAGCCGCGCCCGTCCCGTGAGAATATTCTGGCCGCCTTCATTGACCAACTGCCAGGCTGTGTTGTCAAAATCCGAGCCGAGCAGCGCATCAGGCGCTTCGAAATTCTGGACGTAAGGCAGGATACCGACAGGCTGGAGGGTGGGCGTAAAGGTGGGCGGCGGCGTCACGGTGATGGTTGGCGTGGCGGTGGGTGTTTCTGTCGATGTGGGGGTCGGCGTCGAGGAGGGGGTTGCACTCGGCGTCTCGCTCGGCGTAAACGTCGCGGTGGGCGTTGCCGTGAAGGTCTGTGTTGGGCTTGGCGTCTCACTCGGCGTCTCGCTCGGCGTAAACGACGCGGTGGGCGTCGCCGTGAAGGTCTGTGTTGGGCTTGGCGTCTCGCTTGGTGTGAGCGAAGGCGGCAGCGGGGTGGGGGTGTATGTGGCGGTGTTGGTCGGTGACGGCGTATAGGTTGGGGTGTTCGTCGGGGAGGACGTGGGCGTGGCCGAGGGCGTCGAGGTCGCTGTCGGCGTGGTGGTGGCGGTGGGCGTGTTCGTCGGCGTATCAGTGGGCGTGAAGGTCGGGGCCTGAGCCACAACCAGCACCTGCTGATTGCCTAAGAGTTCGGCACTGGCGCTGGAAAACAGCACCCAGCCCTCTGCGCCATCGAGCAGCAGGACTTTGAGCCAGCGTCCATCGGCACTGATACCGAGGGTTTCAAGTTGATCCCCCGTGTTGAGTTGGGCAATCACGGGATAGCCCGGCCCCGGCCCAACGCGAATATCCATCGCCCGCCGCGCTGACATAATCGGCGTGGCAGGCGTCGGCGGAAGCGGCGTCAGGGTGATCGTCGCTGAGGCGGTTGCCGTGAGCGCGGGTGTAACCGTTGCAGAAGGCGTTGTTGTG
>DAOTUR010000800.1:0-2762 GCA_034436915.1 Anaerolineae bacterium | reverse complement strand
CGTGTAGGGACAGGGCCTGCCCTGTCCGTTCATCGCGTGAAAATGGACAGGGCAGGCCCTGTCCCTACGCCAAAATACATTTTGTTTGTAACGAATGGCATTATCAAACGGCTTCTTAGGCAGGCACGTTGTAGGCGCGTGCTTTCAGGACGAGTTTCGCTATACTTCTGGTCTCAGGGGCGGTTATTTTGAAACAAGGAGAGTGTGAGCATATGAATATGGATTTTGAAAATGCATATCTGGACATCTTGCAGAACATGGAGTTTGTGATCATCCATATCTATCGGGCGCATCCCGAACTGCTGGATTTTCAGGTGGACAAGGCGCTGGAAAGCTTGCTGCGCGTGTATCAGGCGGAGAGGAAAGAGCGGGCCGCGCCTGTGTTCAATCTGGGGCCGCTGGATCAGCAGATTTATGACGATGTGGCCTCTGTCTGTGCGTTTCACCTGGGGCGGCCTTCAACATTTAGCTCTAGCGTCGAGATCATAATTGAGGGCGTAGAGGATGAAGAGGCGAAGAAGGAATTGATGGAGACGCTTGCGGGTCATGTGACTGTCGATGAGATCATGGCCTGCCTCAAGCGCATTCGCCAGTCCATCAAGCAGTGGACGAAGCAGAGCGGACGCCAGGGCTATCTCACATTTGCCAATCAATTTCAACTCTGATGAAAGACGAGGCCGGGAGCATACCCGGCCTCAATCTGTCAGCGGGCGACGTTAATCTCGTCGCGCAGAATACGGGCGGCCTCACCAGGGTCAGCGGCCCACAAAATACCCCGCGATGAATTCACAATCAATCCCCGTCCAACGGAATTCTTGCCCGCCCGTATTGTCTCAGCGGCATCTCCTCCCTGTGCTCCCACCCCTGGCACAAGCAGCGTCATCTCACCCACTGCCGCCCGAATCCGCCGCAGATCATCCGGATAAGTCGCCCCCGCCACCAGCAGGCAGTTGCCGTGTGCGTTCCAAGTGTGCGCCACCATACGGGCCACATACAGCCACAGCGGGTCGCCGCTGATGGACACTGAGACATCCTGCAACTCGCCTGATCCGCTGTTGGAGGTGCGGCATAGGATAATACAGGCTTTGTCAGTTCGTTCGAGGAAGGGGGTCAGCGCCTCCTGGCCGAGATACGGATGCAGCGTGATCGCATCGAAGCCCAGAAGATCGAAAATTTCGCTCACATAGCCGCGATTCGACACGCCAATATCGCCGCGCTTGGCATCGCAAATCGTGACAATAGCGGGGTGATGCTCACGCAAATATGCCATCGTCAGATGCAGCTCACGCAGCCCCTGTTCGCCCCGCGCCTCGTAAAATGCGATATTGGGTTTATAAGCAGCCGTATACATATGCGTCTGTTCGATGATGAACTGGTTGAAGGCAAACTGCGGCGTCTCATGCGCTTGAAACGCATCGGGAATCTTCTCAAAATCCGCATCAAGGCCCACACACACCAGCGAATTCACGGCCTGGGCGCGGGCGTCATATTTTTCGATAATCGTCACAGTTGATGTCTTTCTGCCCATCCCTGGGGTTGCGTAAACCAATCTTCAATCACAGCGGCCTGTGCTGCATCAAACTGACCCAACGCCAGCGCTTCCGCCAGAATCTTGCGGAACGGGACGAGGGTGTGCAGCGTTACATGGGCATTGGCAAAGGCGATCTCCGCCTCGGCAAAGCCATAGGTCACAATCGAGAGGATATCCGTCACAATCGCGCCTTCTGCCCTCAGCGCCTCCACTCCGACCAGGGCGCTGCTGCCCGTCGTCACGAGGTCTTCCACCAGCAGCACGCGCAGGCCCTTGACATCGCCGCCCTCGATCATCTTCTGCTGGCCGTAGCCTTTGCTCTCTTTGCGGATGAACAGCGACGGTTTGTGCAGGATGTAGCCGAGTGCCGAACTGTGCGGCACACCGCCGACGGCAATCCCGGCCAGCGCATCAAAAGCCAAGTCTTTTTCTTCGATCAGCGCACGAAAGCCATGCAGAACCGTCTGCCACTGGGCGGGATGGAACGGCAGGCGGCGGTTATCGACATACACGGGCGAACGCAGCCCGGATTTGAACGTGATCGGTTTCAGGGGCGAGAAGCCAACGGCTTTAATCTGAAGCAGAGCCTGAGCGATGGAGGGCTGTCGGTTGAAGTTCATAGCCTGCGTGAAACTCTCTTTCAATCAAGGGGGCGGCCAGCGGTCCCCGATAGACCAGCGCTGACCAATACTGAATAACATCGATATTGAACGTTTGAAAATCGCGGTAGGTGGTTCCATCCATCAGGCCGCCGCAGCCAACCAGATCAACAGAGGCCGCCTGCTGAATCTGGGCGCTCTTGAGGTGGGCCAGTGCGGTCATGCTGGCCTGATGCAAGCGCAGGCCGCTCATGCCCGCCATCACCTGCGGCTGATCCGGCGCGGGACGGGGCAGCGTGTTGGTTGCCATGACGGCCCGTACGCCCGTCTGCTGAAAGACGCGCATGAGGATGGCATACTGCGCGGCGGACAGGCCGGGGCTGACCTTCACCCACAGCGGCACATCCACCCCTGTCGCCCTGAGATGCGTGATGACAGCGGCACAGAGTGTATATGTCCCCTGCTCCGTCTGGTTGCCCTGCGGGTCATCCTCGGTGTTCGGGCAGCTCACATTGAGCGTGAACCACGTCGGAACCACCCCTTGCTCAATGAACGCGCTCAGGCTCTCGCATACCTCCCGCGCCGACTGCTCAGGATCATCAACGCCGGGACTCACAGCAATATTGATGCCA
>DAOTUR010000799.1:0-4593 GCA_034436915.1 Anaerolineae bacterium | reverse complement strand
TAAAGGCCCGCCGCCGATAAGACAAAACAACGAAATCGGGCGGGACGCGTCCGTGTCGCACAACGTAGAGCGCAGTGAGGCTCATGCGTGCGGCAGAAGCCTCCGCCTTTAGGCGTGGGAAGCGCTCACAAGGATAAGTATCAATATGGCCGCTCTAGCCAAACGCATCGAACTCGAACATATCGTCTGGCGCTGGGAACGGCGCGATCAAATCCGCCGTTTTGCCCTATGGCTGCCGCGTGCTTTGTCCATCGGACTGGTCGCGTTTGGCCTCGCGTGGCTGATTTTGCGCGTGTTCAATCTGCCGCTGCCAACGGCGCTTGGCGGGGCGAGTCTGATCGGGCTGGTGATGGCCTGCGGCGTCATGATGGCCCGTCTGCGGGCGCGGCCTCTCATGCGGGCAGTGCGCTATTTCGATCAAACGTTGGGCTTGCAGGAACGCACCTCTACCGCCCTGGAACTGCTCAGTGGTCGCATTCAGACCGTCGATGAAATCGCGGGTTATCAATTGGATGATGCCTACCGCACAGCACAGCAGGTCAATATTCATCAGGCTGTGCCGCTGGTGGTGAAGTGGCGCGATTGGGTGCTGACGCTCATCGCGCTGCTGGCCTGTCTGCTGCTGGTGTGGGGGACGCAGCCGCCGCCCGTCGATGCGCTTAGTCCGGCCACCCGCGATGCGATTGCCAATGCGACAGACAGTGTGCGCGATATCACCGAATCCGTCGCCAATGACACCGCGCTCAATGCCACAGATCGCAAAACGCTGCTGGATACACTCGAAACCAGCCTTGATGCCCTCGGCAAAGAACCGCTGTCGTCTGAGCAAGCCTTTGCCAGCCTGAGCCAGGTGGAAGAGGCACTGCAAAGTCAGTCCAACCGCCTCCGCAGCGCCACTGCAAGCGAAAATGCCTCCTATGAAGCCGCAGCCCAGGCATTGAATCCACAGAGCAGCGATCAAAGCGGCGAATCAGGCATCGCAGATTTCCAGAAGGCCGTACAGCAGATGCAAAAGGATATGGCCTCCGGCACATCCGATGCCCAGGCCATGCAAAAAGCGATGGAACAAGCATCGCAAATGATGCAGCAGAGTGACCCGGAAATGGCAAAGCATCTGCAAGACGCCGCCGATGCCATGAAGCAGGGCGATCCAAAAGGCGCACAGAACGCTCTCAATCAGGCCGACCAGGGCGCGACACAAACGCAGCAGGCGCAGGATCAACGCGAAGATGCGACCAAATCCTTAGACAATGCCGCCCAGAGCGCCAAAACCTCCGCCGACAAACTCGCCCAGTCCGAGCAGCAGAGCCAGCAGTCGCAGGACGGACAAAAATCCCAGGACGGGCAAAAATCACAGGATGGACAGCCGCAAAATCAACAGGGGCAGCAGGGCCAACAATCGCAGCCGGGCCAGCAAAGCCAACCGGGTGATGGCTCACAGCAGGGCGATCCTGGCAAGTCGCAGCAGGGCAACAATCCTAACGGTGCACCGCAGCCCGGACAGCAGGGCGACAATGGTCAGAGTGATGCGCCGAGTGATCCCGGTGGACAGGGCGATTCCAGCAGCCCCAACGCGGATGATCCAGGCAGCGCCGGCGGGGGTGCGGGTGATCAAAATGGTCAGCCGCAGGATCAGTCCTCCGGCGGCGGCAAGGTGACTCAGGACAATAATCCTGATGGGCAGGGCGAAAGCGCCTATGAGCAGATTTACGCGCCGCAGCGTCTGAACGTCCAGGGCAGCAGCGATATTGTGCTTGATCCCCAGGCCAACGATCAACCTGTGCAGGAGGGCGAATTCCAGTCTAACCCCAACGGCCAATCGAGCGTGCCGTACAATCAGGTGTTCAGCACATACAACGAGGCGGCAAATCAGGCCATCGAAGGCGGCTATATTCCGTTGAGTCTGCGCGGTGTGGTGCAGGATTACTTCACATCAATTGCACCGGGGAAATAAAAATTCGTAGGGACGAGGCCTGCCTCGTCCGCCTCATGGTCTTTCAATCACGGACACGGCAGGCCTCGTCCCTACAATCGATCGTCTTTTACTTCCACGTAAACTGCGGCTTCTTGAATGGGATGAGCGCCATAATCACCGCCTGCACATAATAATCGGCCCGCGTCAGCGCATCATCCGTCAGCAGACCAATCGAGCCGTTGGCCTGCTTGGAATTGGCCCGCCCAAACACGCGATCATCGGCATCGCCCAACTCAAGCCCCTGATGAATCAAATCGGCCACCTCCTGCGGCAGATAAAACATCCCGGTCATGGCGCGGCCCATCGTCTGCCCATTCGTCACGCAAATCCACGCGAAAACGTGCAGTCCTTCCGCGCCATCCTCCACGCCGCCCTCAATGCCAATCGCATAGGTTGCGCCGGGGCACGCGGCCCACGCCGCCTGCACGCGATTCTCTGCGCCCTGGCGCGTTTCGGTCTGGCTCATGGGCTGATCGCGCACGCCTGACGGCACAGACACGCCTTGAAATGTAAACATCTCATCGGGGAACATGGCGGCAAAGCCTTTTTGCGCTGCCTCAATCTTTACGGGATTGTGCGAGGCGACAACGATTGTCTTTGACATTCGATTCTCTTTTCTGTGGGTCATGTTGGGCAAGGCGTGCCTTGCCCCTACAATAATCGTTATGAAACGGGGCGGAAGCCTTCACCGTAGGCAGTTTGCCCCTGCCCCACGACGAAGAAGGCATTGTCATCGGCCTCGCCCACAATCCGCCGCAGCTCCTGCACCTGCGAGCGCCCGACGGCGACATACAGAATCGTGCGGGATTCGCCTGTGTACATGCCTGTGGCATCCCAGCTTGTCACGCCGCGCCCCAACTGCTTGATGATGGCCTGCGACACCTCCTGCGGCTTGTTGGTGATGATGACGCAGGTGCGAATCACGCTCGGCCCTTCCAGGATGTAATCCGTCGCCATGCCCGACAGAAACAGCGCTACCACTGCCAGCAGCCCCGACTCCGCACCAAAGATGAAGGCCGACAGCCCAATCACCAGCACGTCTGTATACAGATAGGTGCTGCTCATCGGTGTGCCCAGACGCCGCTGGAGGATGAGCGCCAGCGTGCTCGTGCCGCCGAACGAGCCGCCCGCCCGTATGACGACGCCCGCCGTAATCCCGCCCACGATGCCGCCAAAGATCGCGCCCAGCAGCGAATTATTGGTGATATTCCCCGATGGAAACAGCATGTGAATCAGATTGACCCGCGACAGCACGTCCAGCGCGATTGTATACACCATCAGCGCATAGATCGTCCGCACCACGATGCGCCAGCCGCCCGGCATCATGCGATAGGCAAAAATCTGGATCGGGATATTCATGAGCAGAATCATCAGGCCGAGCGGCGTGCCGATGGTCTTGTTCAGCAGGACGGAAATGCCGGAGACACCGCCCGGCGCGATATTGAAGGGCGAGAAGAAGACCAGCACAGCCACCGCCTCCGCAATCGCCGCCAGGGTAATCAGCAAATAATCAATCAGGATATTCGGCCAACGAATGGTACGTGCTCTCATAGAGTCCCCTCACAAATAACGCTCCATTTTAAGGGGCCGCGCCCATTCTGTCGAAGCGAAAATATGCTATCCTAACCTGAGCTTTGGAACTGTGCCTATTCTACCCTCACCCCAACCCCTCTCCCACTGCGCGGGAGAGGGGTTGGGGTGAGGGTGAAAACCTAGAATACAAGAAATCAAATCAAGATTCGATTATAGACATGAGGATTTTTACGATGACCACTATTGTGATTGTTGATGCCATTCGCACTCCTATCGGCAAGCGCGGCGGCTGGCTGCGCGAACAGCACCCGGTGATCCTGGGCGCACATGCCATACGAGCACTGTTGCAGCGCACGGGCCTCGCCGCTGATCAGGTCGATCATGTGATTTTTGGCTGCGTGAGTCAGGTGTCGGAGCAGACGTTCAATATTGCCCGCAATGTCACGCTGCAAGCGGGTCTGCCGATCAGCGTCCCCGCCACCAGCATCGATTTTCAGTGTGGCAGCAGTCAGCAGGCCGTTCATCTGGCGGCGGCGATGGTCGCGTCCGGGCAGGCCGACGTGGTGATTGCGGGCGGCGTGGAGAGCATGACCCGCGTGCCAATGGGGTCAAGCTTGAGCGGCGGCCAGCCCTTCACCGATGATCTGATGGAAGATTACAACCTTGTGCCGCAGGGCTTCGCCAGCGATGAGATCGCGCAGAAATGGGGCATCACACGCCAGGAGATTGATGATCTGAGCTATCAGAGCCATCAGAAGGCGGCGCAGGCGACCCAGGCGGGTTATTCACGGCGTGAGATTGATCCGATTGACGGTATCAATGAGCAGGGACTCATCTTCATGGTGGAGCGGGATCAGGGCGTCCGCGCCAATGTGGATCGCGCCAAAATGGGCGACCTGAAAAATGTCTTCGCGGCGGATGGTGTCACGACAGCGGGCAACAGCAGCCAGATCAGCGATGGCGCGGCGGCAATATTGGTCATGACGGCAGACAAAGCGCGGGAACTCGGCCTGACGCCGCGTGCTCGCATCATCGCGGCGGTGACGGTGGGCAGCGATCCGCATCTGATGCTGACCGGGCCGACA
>DAOTUR010000798.1:0-1797 GCA_034436915.1 Anaerolineae bacterium | reverse complement strand
GCAAGACATAGTAATTCTAGCCCCAGCAGTGCACCTTCTCAAGCACTAGACAGTGTCTAAACACTATCTACCCACTAACGTGACACGGGCTTTGGGCGGCGGCAGGTCGCACTGCTGCTCAAACGGGTGAAAAATCCGTCTCTGGAGACGATTTTCCCCAACTATACGCCCACAATGGCCGATATTATTGCCAGCCGCTGACCCGCCAGAATGCTAATGATTGACAGCGAGGCGGCATTCTGAGTGATATACATTCAATCAGTTGAAAACCTCTGCCTCCCGTGTTGCGGGGTTGAAAACCCCGCTTTGTACGAAAGCGGGGTCGAATGTAGGGGCGTAGCGTGCTACGCCCCTACAATTTAAGGTGGTCGTTGTATTAGTTCTTAATTGATGTCTAACAGCATCCCGATTCACTTCAATCTGATACAAAGGAGATACTCCCATGAAACTGCGCTTTTTTGGCCTCATCAGCCTGATCCTGCTGTGTGTGGCGCTGATTCCCGTCTCCGCTCAAGAGTATACGGAGCAGCAGGTCATCGATATGACGACCTCATTTGTCCCCTTCTCGTATGGCCTGCAAACCGTCCCCGGTTGGAAGGCCGCTGCCTATAACACGGGCAATGTGTATGGCATCTGGCGCGTACAGTTCTGGAGCAGCGATGGTGAAGAGATTGCATGGGCCAATATCGCGCCCGCGCAGAAGCGCCTTTACAATTATGAAGCGCCGTTTGGGTCAACCGAAGAGCAGCGTAACGCGGCTGAGCCTCTTGTGCGAGCGTATATCCAATCTCACCCGGATGTGATTGCGCTTCTGGGTGATCCGATGGCGTACAATGATGCGACCTATGTTGAGTACAATGGGTGGGTTAAAGCCTGGGGTGTGTGGATTGAGCGCGGCGATGACTCCGTCTACATCCTCGTTCAGTTCAAGGGCCAGACGCCGGATTCTTTGACAGAGCCGCAGCTCCTGGAAATCGGCTTCCCCAATATCCCATCCTATGCCGATTGGCAAACCAATCAGCAGGATGAGGTCAAGACGATTGCTTTTACGCAACCGGAGGTCGCCGCCGCCCTGCGCGATGTGACAGGCTGGCAGGCGGAGGCGGTTCGTCAGGACGATGGACTGTGGAACGTGACCTTTAGCGCGGGCGAGACGAAGATCGTCAGCGCATTGGTGAAGCTAGACACGCGGGAGACGCTCAAGTGGACGATCCCGTGAGTGTGTTATAATCGCGGGAGATGTGCAAGGAAAAGACCTCGTGGAACGCGATGTTGTTCTGGTCGTGGATGATGAAGACTCAATCCGCTCCGCCCTGACGACTCTGTTAGGGCGAGCGGGATATATGGTTCAAACGGCCTCCTCCGGCGATGCCGCCCTCCAATCCATCGTGACACAGCCGCCCGATCTCGTGCTGCTGGATGTGGTGCTCGATGAGACCAATCCGCATCAACTGAGCGGCCTGGATGTGCTGCGGCGCATTCGGGCGCTTGAGCGTTTTATCCCCGTCATCATGCTCACCTCATACACCGAATGGCAGATCGAGAGTTTGGGACAGGGGGCGATTGCCTTCATCACCAAACCCTGGGATGCCAATGCGCTGCTCGGACAGATTCGCTCCACCATGAGTGCGGTCTCACACATCCGCCGCGAGGGGACGCCGACGCAAACCAATGAGCGTCTGACAATCGCGGATATCGAACTGAACATGATTCGCTACAAGTTATATCGCGCTGGACAGGAGATCGATCCGACGCCGATGGAATTTGCGCTGCTGGCGTTTCTGGTGCGGCATCCTG
>DAOTUR010000797.1:0-8420 GCA_034436915.1 Anaerolineae bacterium | reverse complement strand
GCCCCTAATCCGACGAAGACAAAGAGAGCAGGCAGAATGAGCGTAAAATAATGCCCAAAAATCTGAACCCAATTCGGCGTGACGACGACGGGTGTCAAAAAAGCCCAGACATACAGCATGACCGTGCGTTGTCCATAACGACGCCATGCCCCCACAGCACCGATGCCAAATAACACAAGCAGCACGCCCCACTCCCGCCTATGCGCTTGCGACGGAATCGCGGCGGCATTCTCCACGCCGACCATTTCCTCAACCACATACCAACCTGTGACCATATGGATGACGTAGCCCAAAGACTGATCGCGTAAACTCCAGCTTTTCTCCCCACGCTGCGAGGAAAATGACCGAAACATGTCCATATCCTGTGATGTGATGCTCGTCACAAGCGGCAGCCACAGAATCACAGCCGCAGTCGCACCTACCAGCACAGCAGGCCACACAATATGCCGCCGTCCCTGCCAAAAAATTACGAGCAAAACGGGCAGAAGCAGCCATCCCTGATAATGAAATTGAGGCACAACCAGCACCAATGCCACTGCCACCACTTGCGCCCAGGGGCGTTTTCGTTCCCACACCCCTATCCACGCCAGCAGCACCGCCGCGAGCAAGAGGGGTGTATGCATATTGGGATTCCAGATTTTGCGACTGGCGACAATCGCCCAGGGGCTGACCGCATAAGCAAATGCGGCAAACCATCCCACCATCGGGCTGAATATGCGCCGGGCCAGCCCCCACAACACCATCACGCCGCCTATATTTAAGACTGCGACAAAGGCGGTGGCCGCTACAGGGCTGGCAAAAAGTAAGTACGGGATCGCAATCAGATAGACCATCAAGGGGCCTTGTGGCAGCCCAACAGACGCCAGTAAGCCGCGTGTTGGAAACGCCCCGCCTTGCAACCAGTCCGTCGCAAAGATCGACAGGCGGCCTTCATCGTATTGAAAGGCGGTGATGCCAATCTGATCGAGGCGGGCAAAGAGCGCGATGAGGCCAATGAGCAGCACCACGATCCCATCACGGCGGGTGAAGGGGAGAAAAGACACGAGGCAGGACTCCGTTCACGTAAATTGCAGGGGCGCATACCGCGCCCCTACGTGTTATAACGAGTTAGAATCCAAAAATAGGGCTGTTACGCCACCGTCGCATCCAGCTCATCGATGGTCTTCTCGATCAGATCGACCATACGGCCCAACGTCTCTGCATCGAACGAGAGCTTTGCGCCTGCCGCCTCAAACAACTGCGGCAGCGTCCCCGTATTGCCCAGGCTCAGACCACAACGATAGGCCGCCAATGCCTCCTCCGTGATCACGGACGACTGGCCTGAAAAAGAGGCTCTATTACACGGCTTACGCAACGCCGTCTATGGCTCGACCCGTTCGTGAGGCGTTTTTCACGCCTTTTCGACCCTTTCTAACGTAACATAACCGATTTCAGCCGCTGCCAACCCCCGCAACGGTGGCTTCAAAGCGCCAAAGTCCAGGGGCGCGGTATACCGCGCCCCTACAACCCCATCACAACGATAAACAGAGATATTTATGGCGAGACACGGCGTGCCGTGTCCACCTGGACAGCAGGACATGACATGTCCCTACAAAATGCTCATCCAATCACCAGATCGCCGAAGACGTCGCCCTGCGCCAGCAGCGCCTTTACATCGCGGTGCGTTGGCCCTTCGGCGTAGATCCGCAGCACAGGCTCTGTCCCACTGGGCCGCACGAGCAACCACGAGCGATCCGCCATATGGAATTTGATGCCATCGAGCGTCACAATCCTGGTGACGGTTTGGCCGTTGATGTTGAGCGGAGCATGGTCCTGGATGCGCTGCACGATGTCTTTCTTCTTCAACTGCTTTGCCAGACGCACATCGTTGCGATCATAGTAAGCCGGGCCGTAGGTCTGCTGCAAATCGGCAATGATCTCATGCAGCGGGGCTGTCTGATACGCCATGACTTCCAGCAGCATCAGTCCCATCAAAATGCCATCACCTTCCGGGATATGGCCGCGAATGCTGATCCCGCCGCTCTCCTCGCCGCCCATCAGGATATCCTTCTGCATCATCAGATCGGCAATGTGATTGAAGCCGACGGGCGTGACGTGCAGCGGCAGGCCGTGTTTTTCCGCGATGTTATCGATCATGGCGGTGGTGGAGATGGTCTTGACGATCTCGCCGCGCTGCCCCTTGTTCTCGATCAAATGGCGCAGCACCAGCGCAAAGATGTGATGCGGATCGACAAAGTTGCCCAGAGCATCCACCGCGCCAATGCGATCCGCATCGCCATCGGTGGCGAGGCCCACATCCGCGTGTGTGCTTGAGACCGCCGCCACCAGATCGCGCAGGTAGCGCACGAGCGGCTCCGGGTGAATGCCGCCAAAGCCAGGGTTGAGCGTGGCGCGGATCTCTTCGACATGGGTGCGAGTGCGCGACAGGATAGTACGGAAGGCTCCGCGCCCTGCGCCCCACATGGCATCGGCCACAATTTTCAATTCGCGCTCATGGATTTTATCCATATCGACCAGCGTGCTCAGATGCTGGTAGTAATTCCACGACGGGTCATAGCGGCGGATCATGTCGGTCTTGAGGCCCTCCTCATAACCGATGATCCTGGGATGGAGGCCCTTTTCCTGCATCGTCTTGATGTTCTGCTCAATCTGCTGGCATTCTTCATCGGTGGCCGAGCCGCCATACGAGGCTTTGATTTTATAACCGTTATAGCGCGGCGGGTTGTGGCTGGCGGTGATGATCACGCCGGCATTGGCATTCATGGCCTTGACGTTGAACGAGACCGCCGGGGTCGGCACATCCGCCCGCGAGAGCCACGCCGTGATGCCATTGGCCGCCATGACGCAGGCGACCTCCATTGCAAAGCGATCTGACAGGAAACGTGTATCATGACCGATCACGACGGAAGGTGTTTTATCACCTGTGTGATTAGTAAGGATATGATCGGCGGTGGCTTGGGCGACAATGCGAACGTTTTCAAACGTAAACGTATCAGCGATGACGGCCCGCCAGCCATCGGTTCCAAATTGAATCATTGAGTGTGTCCCCTGATGAAGCAAAATATGATAATCATGACGAGTATATCAGAGGCATAACGCTGTGTAATCTTGCAATCGATTAAAAACTTGTCAATGATTTTTACGATGGCGCGGACTGTGCCACGCTGATGAGCAGCGGATACTGCGTCTGTGTGCCATCGGGGTAGACGACGCGCAGCGTATAGGTGGTGTTGACCTGCGGGCAAATGGGCAGGACGCCGCTGCTGACCGTTGGTTGCTCATCGAGGAAGATAGCGCTGACGTTTTGCACATCCCAGCGCAGCATCGTACACTCGCCCACTGTGAGCGTGAAGGTGTCGGCGCGGAACGCCACCAGACTCGGCGTGAAGGTGGCCTGTGCATACGGCGTGGCTGTGGGATAGGGCGGCACGCGCAAAATTTGCCCCACCTGCAAGCGATTGGGGTTGTTGAGGCAGTTGGCCTGCTGGAGATCGGCGGCACTCAGGCCGTAGCGGGCGGCAATCAGCGACAGCGTCTCGCCCGCCTTCACCCGCGCCTCCTCCCATTCATCGTGAATGACGCATTGGCCCTGGGCATCGGCGAGGCCGCATCCGCCGGCGCAGGCTGTCCCCGCTGGGCGAATCGACTGGGCGGCATAGCCCTCCGGCGGCGCAATCGGCGTGGGCAGCCCCAGCGAGCGCGGCAGTTGCGCCAGCAGCTTGACATCAATCAGGGCCGATTCATAGGGCAGCGGCTGCGGCGAGACGCTGCGAATCGCGCCTGTATCATCCAGCGACAGGACGACCTGTGCGCCCGCAGGCACAATGCGCGTGCTGCCATTGGCGCTGACGAGGGCTGTGCCTTCCAGCGTGATGAGCGTCTCCGTCAGTGAGTCGGCCCGCGAGAGATAGAGGCCTGTCCCGGCCAGCGCCCAGGTTGCCTTATGTCCTGTCAGCGCGACAGTCTCATTCGGCTGCGTCTGGATGAGCAGGCCGTTCTTCTGGGCGGCACACGCCAGATATGCCTCTGGCGGCACGACGAACGGCCCGCAGGTGCGCGGCGTGGGCAGAGGCGCGGTCTGCGTCGGGGTGCAGCCACTGCAAACGATGATAAAGAGGGTGATCAGGAGAGCAGGGACACGCGATAGCATGACCTGCTGCCCTGTGACGGTTGAAGACGATCTCATGCGGCGGCTGAACCTGCACGGGCCGCAATCTGGCGCACGAGATCAGCCATCGGCGGCGTCCAGTGATAGTAGCGCTCAACGACTTTCTCAACATCGGTGAAGACATCATGCTGTGCAGCGAGAGAATGCCAGATTGCTAGGGCCTCATCCCACTGGCCCTCGTCTGCATGCAGGACAGCTAGACCCATCTGAACAGAATCATGAGAAGGATCAAGCTGTTGGGCTGTTTTGTAAGCATTCCAGGCGGCGGCCATATCGCCCTGGCAAAAGTAAATGATCCCCATATTCACGTAAGAGAGAAGATGTTTAGCAGGATCTAATTGAATCGCTTTTACATAATGGTGGATGGAAATATCGTAATTGCCCGCGATATATTCGACAAGGCCCATCGAATGATGGACTCTCACACGTTGATCAGGCGGTAGATTGAAACTCAAGAGGTGAGTTAGGTCTTCTTTCGCCCTCTCAATTTCATCGAGTTGAAGAAGGGCAGAGCTGCGATAGGAGTATCCGATGGTTTCATGAGGCAATATCTGAACAATGATATCAGCGTCTTCTAATGCTTCCGCATAGTTTTTAAGCCCAACATATGCATAACACCGAACCTGTAAAGCAAATGCATATACACTGCCGAGTGCAGTCATATGCTCAGCTTCGTCTCCGAGGTGGATCAGGAGAGTTGCTGCTTCAATCGCTTTTTCAAAATTCTTGACCTCGTGAAAATGTTTAACTTGTTCAATCAACTCTGCTATGTTAACCATATAGGGTTGTATCCATCGTTCTTTATGTGATGTGTTGCAGAGAAACCTCTCTTATCATAAACGCAAAAAGGCACGACGACACCATAAAATCTGTTGTGTCGTTCGTGCCTTTGCGTTTTGGCTATCGCTAAAACAGAGAATTATTCCTCTGTGACCGCTACTGCCGCGATATCTTTGTCGGCGTCTTTTTCTTCTTTGGTCTTCTTACGCGTGCGCTTCTTCTTGGGCGCTTCGTCTTCGATCATGTCTTCATCGCGCTCACGCACCGCCGGCGCTTCAAGCAGCGCCAGATCGATCACCTGTTGCATGTTCTCGACGAACGTGATGTTCAGGTCTTTCAGCGCCTGCTTCGGCACTTCGACCAGATCGCGCTTGTTCTCCAGCGGCAGGATGAGATTTTTCAGCCCATGCCGCCGCGCCGACAGCACCTTCTCGCGCACGCCGCCCACAGGCAGCACATGGCCGCGCAGGGTGACTTCACCCGTCATGGCAATATCGGCGCGGATGGGACGCTCGGTGAAGACCGAGATGATGGCAATCGCCAGCGTGATACCCGCCGACGGGCCTTCCTTTGGCACAGCGCCCTCCGGCATGTGGATGTGGACATCGTAATTCTCGAAGTCCTCATACGGGATGCCGAATTCTTTGGCCCGTGAGCGCATATAGCTCAGGGCGGTGGTGGCCGATTCTTGCAGCACATCGCCCAGACTGCCCGTGAGCGTCAGGTTGCCTTTGCCCGGCAGCAGCGACGCTTCGATGATTTGCACATCGCCGCCGCCGGATGACCAGACCAGTCCCGTGACCACGCCCACCGTGTTATCCCGATCAATGTGCGTCTTGAAGACGTGGGGCGGCCCCAGGAACTTCTCAACGATCATCGGCGTGATGCGCTTGGGATAGGGCTTGCGCGTGGCGGCCAGACGTGCGATCTTGCGGCTCACGCTGCCGATCTCACGTTCCAAGTTGCGGACGCCCGCCTCCATCGTGTACTGGCGAATCATCATCTCCAGCGCATCGCTTTGCAGCCGAATGCCACGCTTTGCCAGCCCGTTCGATTCCAACTGACGCGGAATCAGGAAGCGGTGCGCGATCTCGACCTTTTCTTCTTCGGTGTAGGCGCGGAATTCGATCACCTCAAGGCGGTCTTCCAGCGCTTCCGGCAGCGTATACAGCTCGTTGGCTGTCGCAATGAACAGCACCTCCGACAGATCGTAAGGCACTTCCATATAGTGATCGGTGAATTCACGGTTTTGCTCAGGATCAAGCACCTCCAGCAGCGCCGCCGCCGGATCACCGCGATAGTCGTCGCTCAATTTGTCGATCTCATCGAGCATGAAGACCGGATTTTTTGTCCCGGCCCGCTTCATCGTCTGGACGATACGGCCCGGCATCGCGCCGATGTACGTGCGGCGATGTCCACGAATCTCGGCCTCGTCGTGAACCCCGCCCAGGCTGACGCGCACAAACTTGCGTCCGAGCGCTTCGGCGATGCTGCGGCCCAACGAGGTCTTGCCGACACCGGGCGGCCCCACAAAGCACAGGATCGGGCTTTTCAGCTTTTCCTTCGCCAGCTTGCGGACGGCGATATGTTCCAGTACGCGATCCTTGACCTTTTCGAGGCCGTAATGCGCCTTTTCCAGTACGCGCTCGGCATTGGCAATGTTCAGGTTGTCGCGGCTCTTCTCCATCCAGGGCACGCCCAGCAGCCAGTCGATGTAGGTGCGGATCACGCCTGTTTCCGGCGACATGGGGGCCATGACGCCCAAGCGTGACGCCTCTTTGAGGGCCTTCTCGCGCACTTCGTCGGGCATCTTGGCGTCCAGGATGCGCTGACGAATTTCGTTCAACTCCTGCTGAAAGAAATCTTCTTCGCTCTCGCCCAGTTCGGTCTGGATGACGCGCATCTGTTCGCGCAGATACATCTCGCGCTGCACGCGGTCAATTTCCTGATGCACGCGGCTGTTGACCTCATCTTCGACTTGCAGCCGCTTGAGTTCCTCGGTGATGAGCAGCTCCATATACTCCATGCGCTCATTCAGATCGAGCATCTCCAGCAGCTTCTGGCGTGTCGGGGCATCCAGATTCATGGTCGAGGCCAGCGTATCGGCCAGCTCGCCCGCGCCCTCAATGGAGAAGACGTAATCGACCAATTCTTCCGGCAGCACATCCTCAATATCGACGATCTGCTGAAACAGATCGAAGATATGTTCGCGCCGCGTGACGATTTCCGGCTCGGAGGTCGTTGTATCCGCCAAAATGGTAGCCTTCACCATCGGATACGGCTCCTGGCGCACCAGTTCTGTCAACTGCACGCGCCGCCGACCCTCGGCCAGCAGCGTTTTGGTATCGGCGCGGGCTTCGGTGTTGTGTGGCAGACGATCCAGTGCAATCTCGACACCAAAGCTGAAGACCTGTTCCAGCAGCGGGGCGGTGTCAACGGCATTGGGCCGCTTCATCACCGCGATGACCGTTTGTTTTTTCTTCAAGGCGTGCTGCACGACGGCCCAATTGTCTTTGCCATCGATGTGAACCGGCGAGACCGTCTCAGGGTAGACGACTTCGCCAGCAAGTACCAGCAGCGGTAGACGAATGGTGGTGCCATCCGGCGTGGCGCTGCGAATGCGATCAAATACCGTCTGTTCGCTCGTCACAGAACGCCTCATGCTCAATCACCTAAAATAAGATGTACAAGTTTACTCTGTTTCAGGGGCTTGTAAAGCGCATGTGTATCAGAAGCGTGCATGAAAGTTTTGGCTGCGAGGCTATAATGATAGCAGAAGTATAGCAGAAAATAGGATATAACGCGATGACTCAGAAAACTCAGCGACGTTCTGCGAAGCCCCGCCGCATGATGAGCATTGCCATCGCGGTTGTCATCGTGCTCATCTTTGCCGCGCTGTTGACGCTCTCCGCAAAACAGACGCTCACGCCCCAGGAATTGAAGGCCACCTATTTTGCGCCCGGCATCAACGAGACGCTCGACGCCCTGCTGCGGCAAACCGATATCGCCAGCACACAGCAGGCGGTTGGAACAAGGACGCCCCAATCAGGCGGGGCGATTGCATCTTGTAATGATTCACCTATCCATGAGAATCGCGGGTTTGTAGGGGCAGGATATATCCTGCCCTGGGACAAATTCTCTCAAACCATGAGGGCGCGATATATCGCGCCCCTACGAGGGCCTTTGTCGCACGGATAGGTGAATGATTACGAGGTGAGAGGTCGAGTAGGGGCGCAGCGTGCTGCGCCCTTAATGTGGGGATTCGGCATGATTGGGCGCAGCACGCTGCGCCCCTACAAAAACCATTGTGAACGCTCAATTTCAAGAAATTATGATTTGACGCGATTGCCCTAGTAACCAATGGTGCATGTCTCGATTTTGCGATCATTTTGGCACGCAAAATCAAATTCTGAGGCTCAATTTTTGAGGGCAAGGAATTTTTAAAGGGCCAAAGCGCTTTTGTAGGGGCGCG
>DAOTUR010000796.1:0-10011 GCA_034436915.1 Anaerolineae bacterium | reverse complement strand
GCCTGATCTGGCTTGATGACCCGCGCCTGACCCCCGCACCGCTCTGGAATGATCCGACACCGATTGCCACACAAGTTGCCGCCTACACTCAGGCCGATACATGGCAGTTGTGGATTTATCAGGACAACGGCGTGGCGGTGCGCGTTGATAATCAGGGCCGGGCGCTTGATCTGGAAGCCATCCCGCCCGAAAACGCCCTCCCCGGCATTGTGGATGGCGATATTTTGCGGCCCACGCGCCTGAGTGCCTCGCCCGATGGCACGCTGCTCGTCTATGCCCTGGGCGTGAATGATTCGATGTATGTGCAGGTCTACGACACGCGCCAGAATCGCGTCCTGATGACGCATCGCATTGATGAGTCGCTCGGCACACGCGCCCCGACCACGCTGGATCGTGCGCCGCACAATCTGTTCAATGAGACGCAGACAGCCTTCGCCTTTGGCTACGGCAAAGCGCAGGGCTGGCAAATCGATGTGCTGGATGCGACCAGCGGCGATATCTTCACGAGTTTGCTGCCGGAAAGCCCCGCCATGCGAAGCCTGATCACTGATACGGCTTTTGGCGTCGTGCCCGTGATACAAGCCTTTGTGGAGGGCAAGGTGTCCTTCACGATTCAGGGCGCGGGATCATTCACGCCGCCGTATCCCTCATTCGTGTGGGACACGGTGACAGGGGGCGTGAATCCAACTCTGCTGTATGCCAATCCAATGGTGGATACGTTTGCAGCATCGGGCGAGGTCATCATGGCGATGATCGACCCGCGCCTGCCCAACAGCGCTGATCGCTTTTTATACGGCCAGGTCAACGCACTGCATGTGTATGATCCGACGACAGGCACGCGCACGCCCTTTTACAATGCTCAGACGCTGTGGTTGCAGCAGCCCATTTTCATCCAGAACGGTGAGCGTATTTTGTCGGGTGGGGTGGATGCATCGGGCGCATTTGCGGGCTGGACAGTTGTGGAACGTGATGGCGAGGTGGCGGGTCTTCTGCCGCTGACGGATGATCTGATTGCGGCGGTTGGGACGGGCAGCGGCTTTGTGTATATTCCGCGTGATGAGGCGGGAAATAACCTCTCGCTCTATTATGTCAATACGCGGCAGGCGTTGGATGCAGGCCAGCCGATCTGGTCGATTCCGCGCACAGGCCGCCCGCAAATTGTCTGGGCGGCCTATCCCACGCAGGAGGTCGCCTACCGCCCCTGGCGCTCACTGGCTGTGCCGGTTGATGTGGGACAGGTCACACTGGTCGAGACGCCGCAGGTAGCAGTCGTGCTTGCTGCTGGGGGGACGGCCACTGTGCGGACGACGGGCGGCGATGCGCTGCTCCTGCGCGATGCGGCAGGGCTGGATGCCAATGTGCTGACGCGCCTCAACAGCGGTACACGCATCACGCTGCTGCGCGGGCCTGCGACGGTGGCAGGCAAAGACTGGTGGCAGATTCAGACGCCGGGCGGCGCGGTGGGCTGGGTTGTAACGGAAATTGATGGCATCAAGACGCTGACGCCAGAGGGGGATTAGAGGCGATAGGGCGGCGTGTTTTGGTGAGAGATACGCCGCCTCACGTCAGACCAACCAGGGCGGCTTGAGGGTGGGCGGCGGAAGCGGGGCGGGCCGTGTCGCAAGAAACAATCCCAACATCATCAGGCCAATCACCAGCACGACGAAGAGCATCATCCAACTGCGCCAGCGCGGGGAGCGCGGCAGACTCTCATCCGCTGATAACTCCTGTTGATCATGTGCCATGCTATCGATCTCATCCGCGTGGCTCTCGTCCGTGTCTTCGTCAATCCCCTCCTCAAAATTGCTCATGTTGCCGACTCCGACGCCGCTGCGAACTGCCACGCTTCGCCCACGTCATTCTGCTGCTCTGCTAGCCCGCACCGCTGCAAATAATCCAGATGGGCCAGCGATTCGGCCAGAGAAAAACGCCATTCGTGCGGTGTAAAGCGGCTTGTCTCAAAAATAACGTTGCTGATGGAATAGGGCGTGGCGTGTCCGTCGGCCAGAGCATTTTGTACCTGTTCCAGGCGATGTGTATGATGGCTCAGAATCTCACCAATGCGCCCCGCCCAATCGGTGATGAGCTGTTTATGCCCAGGCAAACCCAATTTCACGGGCAGCGATTGGAGCGATGTCAGCGAAGTAAGAAAATTTCCGAGCGGATCAGGATCAGATTGACTCCAGAGGCCGATATTAGGCGTAATTTTCATCAAGACCTGATCGCCGCTGAGAATCATCTGCTCATCGGCCTGATAAAACAGAAGCTGCCCATCGCTGTGACCGGGAGCATGAATCGCGCGAAATATCCGCCCGCCCATCTCAATCATCGACTCTGGCGCGAGATGCTTGAATGGCGGCGGATGGGGCAGAGTCATCCTGTAGGTATCGCCCATGTGCTGCCCGACCTCTGCCGCCATCGCATGAGGCATCCCGCCGCGCAGCAGCCATGCGCCAAAATTGTCGTTTGCCGCTGGATTGCACCAGACGTGCCGCATTTGTTCATCCTCACGCGGCGATGAATAGATCGGAATGTTATGGCCCGCTTCTGCGCCGAGCATTGTCAGCCAGCCCGCCATGCCCACATGATCGGGGTGGACATGCGTGAGGATGATCTGATCAATCTGAGCAGGCGTAAAATCGAGCGTGTTAAAAATCTCGCGCCATGCCGCCTCACCCGCCGCTGTGTGGATGCCCGTATCGAGGATCGTCCAGCCGTGCGGCCCACGCAGCAAATAAATATTCACAAGCCGTAGCGCGAAGGGCAGTGGCAACCGCGCTTGATACAGATCGGGCGCGATGAGGGTGACGAGCGAGTCTGACATGAAGATAACCTTCGCTGGAACAGGATGCATTTCGCCTGCATTATAGCGAGGAACCCCGCCGATAGAGGATTGATATTTGTGGACGCAGGGAAAGCGTCTGATTCAGACACGGTGCTTTCTGTTATACTTGATGAGACGTTCACACACCGCTGCGCCTCTCATGGGGCTGCGCGGAGGTTGGAGACACCCCGCATGTATAAAGTTATGACAAGCCTTCGATTTATGGTCTTGTGGTTGGTTGGCGGTGTGGTGACATTGGCTCTGGCGACGGTGGTCGCGGCCTTTTCACTGCTCGGCCTGAGCCTGACGACGGGCATTGCCTATATGGTCGGCGGCTATTCGCTGCGCTATATCCTGCTGATGCTCGCGCTGATCTTTATGTCGCTGTTTGGCCTAGCCGTCGGATTGATCACCGGATCGCTGCAAAAAAGCACGATGCAGCAAAAATACGATGCCCAATTTCGCTGGTGGCGCACCCTGAGCGCTTTTGGCGGCGCATTGGGGATGCTCCTCACGGGAATCGCCCTCAATGTCCCGTTGCAGCGGATGCTGCTCACCTGGGCCATTCCGCCTAAACAGGTCATCCTGTTGTACGGGGCGCTGCCGATCATGCTGCCGTTTGTGGTCATGGCGCTGCTGCAATGGTTTGTCCTGCAACGCTATGTCCACGGCGCATGGACGTGGATTCTCGCCCATGCTGTAGGCGGCCTCGTGATGTACAGCCTGCTGGTGACGGTGGTGCTGTCGGGTGGCCTGATCCTGCCGATATTTTTGATCGCGCTCGTGGCTCCCTGGATCGTCAGCGGCTTCACGATGGTCTGGTTGTTTCAATTCAATACACGCAGCGCATGGCCGGATGATTTCAATTAGCAAACACGAGAGAGGGATGATGAGGACATGTCTCCCTTTCTCTCCCCGCTCCACAACTCTCTATAACAGTTATGATACTAAAATTTAACGCGATTGGCATAGATCAAGTCTTGCACATTTGTCATTCACAGAAATAATGAAAATATTATTGCCTTATTTCAGGGTTATCCCGCTCTCATTCAATAAGGACTTATCACTATGTGTGGAATCGTCGGATACGTCGGGCCGTGTGACTCAACACCGCTCATCATCGAGGGCCTCTCACGGCTGGAATATCGCGGCTACGATTCGGCTGGTGTTGCCGTGCTTCAGGATGGCAAAATCCAGGTGCGGCGCGATATTGGCAAACTGAGCAATCTGCGTCACCGCCTGGAACGGTCTCCCATCAGTGGCACAACCGGGGTGGGGCATACTCGCTGGGCGACACACGGTGCGCCTGTCGAACACAACGCCCATCCGCACATGAGCATGAACGGCGATTTTGTCGTCGTCCACAACGGCATTGTGGAAAATTATCTTGAAATCCGCGAAGAACTCATGGCGGAGGGTATCGAATTTAAATCTGAGACCGACACCGAAGTGATTGTGCAGTTGGTAGAGCGGCTGTATGCGGGCGGCACGACGGATCTGGCGGAGGCAGCCCGCGAAGCGGTGAAGCGTTTGCGCGGCGCACATGCTATTGTCCTCATGAGCCGTCATCAGCCGAATGAGCTGGTGGCGATTCGCATTGGCAATGCGGGCGGCGTTGTGATTGGCCTGGGCGATGGCGAAACCTACGTCGCGTCCGATCTGACCGCCATCCTTGAGCACACCCGCCGCATGATCTTCCTCGAATCGAAGCAGATGGCGGTTGTGACGAGTGCCGGCGTCACCATCACGACGCTCGATGGCGAGGCAGTCAAAAACGATGTGCAAATCATCGCCTATGATCCCATCAGCGCCATGAAGGGCGAATACAAGCACTTTATGCAGAAGGAAATCTACGAGCAGCCGCGCAGCATCACTGACACGATTCGCGGACGGATTGATTTTGAGCATTCCCGCGTCAATCTGCCGGAACTCAATTTAACCGAAGAACGCGCCAAATCGCTCACTCAGTTGATCATTGTGGCGTGCGGCACGAGCTATTACAGCGGCCTCATCGGGAAGTTCTTTATCGAGCATATTGCGCGGCTGCGCGTCGAAGTCGATTATGCCAGCGAATACCGCTACCGTGATCCGATTGTGGATCATGACACGGCGATTCTGGCAATTACCCAATCCGGCGAGACGGTGGATACGCTGGCCGCGATTGAAGAGGCCAACAACAAAGGCGCTCTGGTGTGGAGCATTGTGAATGCGATGGGCAGCCAGGCCATTCGCGTCTCCAACGGTCATATCATGATGAATGCCGGGCCGGAGGTCGGCGTGGCCTCGACCAAAGCCTTTACCACCAGCATTGTCGATCAATATCTGCTGGCGCTGTACCTGGGCCAGCTTCGCGGGACAATCTCCAATGATGTGCTGCGCGAATACGTGCGTGATATCTCGCGTTTGCCCAATCTCATCGGCCAGATGCTGGAGCAGAATGACAATGTGTTGCAACTGTCGCAACTTCTCTACAAATACAGAGATTTCCTGTTTCTGGGGCGCGGCATCAACTACCCGATTGCGCTGGAAGGGGCGCTCAAGCTCAAGGAGATCAGCTATATCCACGCCGAAGGCTACCCGGCAGGCGAGATGAAGCATGGGCCGATTGCTCTCATCGATGAGCAGATGCCTGTGCTGGCGATTGCTGTCCAGGATTCGCTCTACGAGAAGATGATCAGCCAGATTGAGCAAGCGAAAGCACGCGGTGCGCTGGTAATCGCTGTCGCCACAGAAGGCGATACCTTCGTGGCGACGCGGGCCGATCACGTCATCTATGTGCCGCCGACGCCGCCGCTGCTCAGCCCGCTTGTGACGGTAATTCCGCTGCAACTGCTGGCGTATCATATAGCAACACTGCGCGGGGCCGATGTCGATCAGCCGCGCAATCTCGCCAAGAGCGTGACTGTCGAATAAAGAGCGTTTATGATGGCTTTTGTAGGGGCGCAGCTGCGCCCTTGATGTGGGGATATGGTCTGTTTGGGCGCAGCACTGCGCCCCTACGGGTGATGCCCCTCTATGGCCGCCTCCCGCAAAGCCGCCACCAGATCCGCCGCCACAACCCCATCGCGCCGTACCGCACGCGCCGCATGGCACTCCTGCACGCTTGACTCGGCCACAAGCCGCGCAATGATATCATGATTGACGCTGCCTGCTGCGACAAACGAATAATCATGCCCAAACTGCGCGACCCAAGCTTTGAGCGTGTCGCGTCCCTTCCAGGCCGTTGTCAGCGAGCCGGAGACCAGCACACGCGAGACAACGCTTTTCAAATCCTGAAGTGTCTCAACGGGATTGATGCAGTGGTCGAGAGCACGATGCAGCGTCAGGCGGTGCTCTGGGAATGATTCGGCGACGACGCGGATCCAGGCTGTGTCAAAATCGCCGCTGTCCAGCAGCGCGCCCACGACGAAGCCATCGCACGAGTCAGCGAGAGCGTGCGAATCGGCCAGCATACTGGCTTTTTCGGCATGGCTGTAGACAAAGTTGCGGGCGTGGACGCGCAGCATCACATGGATCGGAATCGTCACCGTCTCGCGCACGCTTTTGACGAAATCCAGCGAGGGCGTCAGGCCATCCGCCGCCAGATCAACCGAGAGTTCAAGGCTGTTTGCGCCGCCCAGGGCGGCTTGCTGCACATCGTCAAGGGTAGTGCAGGCAATATCAATCAACACCATCGTGTATTCCTGGTCATTTTGTGTAAGGGGGAAGATCAATACGAGACGCTATTTTAATCTGAATTTTGGATAGGTTTTTATACACATATTTACCTCTTGACCCCTCTCCCACAAGGGTAGAGGGGCTTTTACCCCACTCCCCGCCTCGCCCCTTGTGGGAGTAGGCGGCCGGGTGGTGAGGGGTCGCCGCTATGAGGCTGTGACCAGCGCCGGATCAGGCTTACCGCGATAGAACAAGACCTTCTCCAACTCTGCCGCGAACAGGATGACTGCCCCAAGCGCAAACGTGATGATCAGCTCCGTGACGGACAGCGACGAGGTGCGGAAGGCATCTTGCAGCACAGGCACATAGATCACGGCTAATTGCAGCACAAACGTCGACAAAATCGACCAGAACAGCAGCGGATTAGACTTGAACCAGACGCGGAAGAATGATTCCCGGTCTCCGGCATGAATGCTCATCACCGAGAACATCTGCGTGAAGGCCAGCACAGTAAAGGCAATGGTGCGCGGAATGCGCTCAACGGCCCTGATGACATGATTATCGCCGCCCTCAAACTTGGTTGCGGCCCCGTCTTTTTCATGGCTCAGGGTGCTGGTGCGCTCGGCAGGCGTCAGGCTGTCCCAATTCTCCGGCAGTGTCTGGTTTTCGCCGAGGAAGAAATAACCCTCTTCGCGGTTCAACATCTCGACATGCCCAGTCAGAAGATCGGCCCGCTGCGCCACTGTGAAGCTGTCCCAGGCGGCAGGGATCATCACATGATGCTCACTCGATTTCTCGATCAGTTGAACGACTTCGGCGCGGTCAAGTTTTTCGATGCCGAGGGTGCTGCTCAGCGGATCCATGTTGTGCGAGGAGTAAGCCCACAGATAGCCGCCCAGGGTCAGGATCGTAATCAGCACGCCGACCCATGTGATATAGCGCCCGACGCCGCCCGCAAAGATGCTCTCATTGACGGAGCGCGGCTTGCGCTGCATGACTGTCTTTTCGGCGGGTTCAAAGCCGAGCGCAATCGCGGGCAGGCCATCGGTCACGAGATTGATCCACAAAATCTGGATCGCCAGCAGCGGCACTTTCATGCCCACGATGAGAGCGATGAACATGACGAAGATTTCGCCCACGTTGGAACTGAGAAGATACTTGATAAATTTCTTGATATTGTCGTAGATGGCGCGACCTTCTTCAATCGCCGCCACGATGGACGCGAAATTATCGTCCGTCAGCACCATCTCGGCTGCGCCTTTGCTCACCTCTGTGCCTGTGATGCCCATTGCCACGCCGATATCGGCCTGCTTGAGGGCGGGCGCATCGTTGACGCCATCACCCGTCATGGCGACGATCTGGCCCTGCTGTTGGAGCGCCTTGACGATTTGCAGCTTGTGGGCGGGCGAGACGCGGGCAAAGCATGACGTTTTTTGCAAGGCGGCTTTGAGATTGTCTTCGCCCATTGCATCCAACTGTGTGCCTGTGATGGCCTTTTGATCCGGCGTGATGATGCCCAGATCACGCGCAATCGCCTCAGCCGTGAGCGCATGATCGCCCGTGATCATGATCGAACGAATGCCCGCAGTCTTGGCGAGGCGCACGGCATCGCGGGCTTCGGGGCGGGCCGGATCGACAATGCCGACCAGACCGAGCAGCACAAGATTGTTCTCAATGTCTTCCGTCAGGTCGCCCTGGGGCGCGGTCTCAAGGACACGATAGCCCATACCGAGCACGCGCAAGCCCTCGGAGGCCATCGTGTCAATACGTGCCTGCCATTTCTGGCGGCGCTCTTCCGTCAGAGCGCGGCGGCCCTCCGGCCACTGTTCCTCACTGGCCCGCAGCAAAAGCTGGTCAGGTGCGCCTTTGGTGATGGAGATGAACTGCGATGTGCCGAACAACTGGCGGCCTTCATCTGCCATCACATCATGGACAGTGGTCATGGCTTTGCGATCACTGCTAAAGGGCAGTTCGCCAATGCGCGGCATGGTTTCTTCAAGATGTTTGCGCGTCCAGCCCACTTTTTGCGCCGCGACGAGCAGCGCCCCCTCGGTGGTGTCGCCAACGATGTGATATTCGCCGCTGTTCTTCTTGCCAATTGGCTCAAGATAGGCATTGGTTGAGAGGGCCATCGCTTGCAGGAAACGTTTGACGGTATCGTCCTGCTTAGGATCAAACGGCTGCCCGGACTGGCTGCCGACAAATTCGCCATTGGTGTTGTAGCCGATGCCCTGAATGTTGACGTGCTCACGCCCTGGAAAGGCCATATAGGTGGCGGTCATCTCGTTGCGCGTGAGCGTGCCTGTTTTGTCAGAGCAGATCGTTGTCACAGAGCCGAGCGTCTCGACAGCCGGCAGACGCCGAATCAACGCATGGCGGCGCACCATGCGGCTTGCGCCCAACGACAGGCCAATCGTGACGAGAGCGGGCAGCCCTTCGGGGACAGCAGCCACCGCCAGACTGACCGCGATCAGGAACATATCCTGCGCTGGGATGCCGCGCAGCAGGCCGGCGATGAAGACGATCACCACCACCACGCCCGCACCAATCGCCAGCGTGCGGCCCAACTGATTGAGGCGGCGCTGAAGCGGCGTAATGCCTTTTTCCACGCCCATCAGCATCCCGGCAATCTTGCCAATCTCGGTTTTGAGTCCGGTATCGGTTACGAGCAGCGTGCCACGCCCATAGGTGACGGCTGTCCCCATGAAGGCCATATTGGTGCGATCTCCAAGCGCCAGATTATCTTCGGTTTTGACGTGTTTGGCGTGCTTATCGACAGGCACAGATTCGCCTGTCAGCGCCGCTTCTTCGATGCGAAGATTGATCGTGTCCAGCAGACGGCCATCGGCGGGAACGCTGTCACCTTCTTCCAGCAGCACAATATCGCCCGGCACAAGTTCACTCGCGCTGATCTGACGCACATCGCTTTCACGCCGCACGCGCACGAGGGGAACCTGCATCGCGCTCAGAGCGGCCAGCGCTTGTTCAGCGCGATACTCCTGATACACACCCAATGCCGCATTCAGCACAACGATAATGAGGATAATGACGAAATCTGCGCCTTCGCCCAGAAAGAGCGAGATGCCTGCCGCAATCAGCAAAATAATGACCATTAGATCGGTGAACTGCTCAAGCAGCAGCTTGAGAGGATTTGTGCCTTCCCCGACAGGCAACGAGTTTGGCCCATATTGAGCGATACGGGCGGCGGCCTCACTATTTGTCAGGCCCGCCTCTTTATTGCTCTTAAGTTCAGTGAGAGCCTCGGCTCCTGTTCGTTTGTAAAATTCTGTCATCATAGACCTCCCAACGTCTTCACTGCCCACAATACGTTATATCTGAATATCACCAGCGGATTATAGACTCAACCTCACAGCAAACCTGTTATTTTCTGCCCCCCAAAAACTAGGGGTTTGTAATCATTCACCTATCCATGCGACAAACGCCCTTGTAGGGGCGCGATGCATCGCGCCCACGCCAAATTCCCTACAAATCACCAGGGCACGATCCATCGTGCCCCTACAAACCCACGA
>DAOTUR010000795.1:0-10715 GCA_034436915.1 Anaerolineae bacterium | reverse complement strand
ATTACGGGCGTCATAGGGCACAGACCCATGCGGTTTGAAAGCGCGTTGGCTCCGTTGGTCTTTTTTGTAGCTATCGGCCACCTTGCCGACACAACGGACGGCGATTTGTGCGCCCAGCGAATAGTGTTGGCGGATGTGGGAATAGACAATCTCTTGCAGCGGAAACGCCTTGAATATCTTGCTTTTCCACGCCACACCGCTCCCAGAGTTGCAAGCGGCATTGGCCTTCTCAAGCGTCTTGAGAAGGTAATCGGCCTGTTCAGGCGTCGGAAGAAGGCGTACCACAGCAGTGAGTTTCATACTTGAAGTATATCACAAATGTTCTCTGTCGTCAAGCAGATGAAGGTACGCTATCCCTCTCCATGCCTAAAGGCAGGGGCTTCCCGCGTTCTTTCGGTGATGAGAAACTCTACTCACGCGAGTCGTCTTTGTCCAACACGCTGCGAACAGTTGCACCTAACTCCGACGCCACATTCACCAGCGGATCGCGGCTGGCAGCTTTGGCGCTCGGCCCAGTGGCGCGGCCCTGATCGACACGCACGACCTGTGGCTCCTCTGCCAGATCCATCACACGTTTGAGCGCCCGCGCAATCCAGCGCATTTTCTCCTGATCCATGTGCTTCATATAGATAGATTTGCCATCAATCGCAATCTGCGTCCCCTGCACCGAGCGAATCGTGATATGTTCCATCATATCCGGCAGCATCTTCATTTCAAGGCGAGTTTCGCTGTACTGCTTGATCAGATCGCGGGCGGCTGTCCATTTCTCCTGCACGCGGCGCAGCGACAGCGGATTGCCATCGTCCGGCGTGTCATCCACAGGCGGCACAGGGGCCGCCGCTGCCGAGGGCTTATCGGCAAAGGGATTGATAGCGGGCATAGCCTGGGGCGACGCAGCCACCATCAACTGCTGCACCTCCGGCTCTTGCAGGCTCTCCAGCAGCGCCATCTCCAGCGCCAACTGCGGCTGCCATCCGCCCGTGCTGGTATTGGTCGCCTCATTGAAGGCTTTGACCGCCCGCATCAATGGGCCGCGCCGCACCTCTTTGGCGAGACGCTGATACCACTGCTTGTCATCCTGTGAGGCTTCGATGAGTTCCACGCTGGCGCTCTGCGTGAGCATGATGGCCCGCAAATGCTCGACCATCTGCTGCCCAAATTGATGCGGATCGCTGCCCGAATCAATCGCTTCATTGATGATCTGCAAGCCTGCTGAGGCATCGCGCCGCACAAAGGCATCGATCAAATCTTTGACTGCCCGCACGCTGGCTGTACCGAGGATGCGCTGCGTCAGTTCCAGCGTGATCATCTCGCTTGGATCGGCCACAACCTGATCGAGCAGGCTGATGCTGTCGCGGGCGCTGCCTGTGCCTTCGCGGGCGATGAGTTCGAGCGCAGACCGCTCGGCGCGAATGCCCTCCTGCTCGGCAATCCGCACCAGATGATCGGTCATCTCTTGCAGCGATAGGCGGCGAAACTCGAACGGCAAGCAGCGGCTCTTGATGGTCGCAGGCACTTTGTCGATTTCTGTCGTCGCCAGGATGAACAGCGCATGTTCCGGCGGCTCTTCCAGCGTCTTGAGCAGCGCATCAAAGGCGTTGCCGCTGAAGCGATGCACTTCATCAATGATATAGACGCGGTATTGGCCTTCACCGGGGGCAAAGGCGATGCGATCACGCAGATCGCGCACATCATCGACGCCTGTGTGCGAGGCGGCATCAATTTCAATCAAATCCAGGTAACGCCCCTCATTGACCGAGAGACAGTGCGGACATTCATTGCACGGGCGCTGTTCGGCCTCCGGGTGCGTGCAGTTGACGGCTTTCGCCAGCAGCCGCGCCGTTGTCGTCTTGCCCGTGCCACGCGGCCCGCTGAACAGATAGGCATGGCGGATTCGTCCGGTACGCAGCGAATTTCGCAGGGTGCGCGTGATATGATCCTGGCCGACCACGTCCTCGAATCGAGCGGGCCGCCATTTGAGATACAGGGCTTGTTCAGGCACGCGAGATGCCTCCCTTTCCATATCGACTTATGATTGATTCTAGCAGAAATAGAACATAATTTCAATTTTGGAGTGCAGAGGTTTGCATATTATAACGTCGATGAGGCATGTGGGGTATGCTATTCTACTTCCATCTGCGAGATATAAGTTGCACTCCTCAAATGCTGGCGGTAGGATAGACAACAGGATCGAGAAAAGACACGTTCGTCGTCTCCGTCTCTCACTCTGCTGCCAAATTCTCGTCGTTCGTGTGCATAAATACGGCGTGTCTTGTCCCGGACACACCTCTATTGAGAGGATTAATTCGCATGACAACCACCTTACCGACCTTCCCCCTCGTCAGCAACGGCTATGAGCTGCTCTCGACGCCGGAGCGCCTGGGCCATCTGACGCCCAGCAATCCACACACCTCCATGACCGCCCTGCGTGAGCAGTATGAATCTCAGGGCTACCTCTGGCTCAAGGGGCTGCTGGATCGCGGGCAGGTGCTCGATTTTCGCCGCCGTGTGTTTGAGGCGTTTCGTCAGGCGGGGCTGGTTGCGCCCGGTACGGACGCCGGATTGGGCGTATATGCGGGCGAACAATCGGAAAAAGCCGCCGCGCTGCACCCCAACCGCGTGCTGATGGAGGTCGTGCGCTGGGCGTCTTACGAGGCGTTCTGTCTCGCCGCTCCTATCATCGATTTCTATGAAGCCTTCCTGGACGGGGCCGTCTATCTGCACAAGCGCAAAATCCTGCGCTACACCCGCCCGCATGAGCCAAACTGCACGGGCGCTCATTATGATCTGGTGTATTTGCGCGGCGGGACGGATCGCGTCTGCACAAGTTGGATTCCGATTGGCGATACGTCTGTCGAGATGGGCGGCCTGATCTATCTGGAAAATTCGCATCACTGGGGCCGTGAGATGGAGGCCGAATTTTCGCGCCGCAATGCCGAACTGCCTACCGAAGAGCGCATCAAAGCCTATAACAAGAACATGTCGGATACGGGCTGGTTGGGCAAAGACCTGAATGTCCTGTCCAATCGCATCGACACGCGCTGGCTGATTGCGGATTATGAGGCGGGCGATATGGTGGTGCATGGGCCGTACACCATCCATGCCTCCACCGTCAATCTGGATGCCAACAACCACATGCGCCTGTCCACCGATATTCGCTATCAGCGCGTGCGTGACGAGATCGATGTACGGTGGGCGAATCACTGGTCACTGGACGATATGCTTTAAAGATCGCTTGCCCGCATTGGCCTTATTTCACGGCATAGCCCGCAATATGCGGCCCGACGATGGGCACAGGCAGACGGAAATGATCGAAATGGACGCTGCTAAAACCAGCGTCCTCAATCGTCGTCCAGGTCTCACGATCCGGGTGGCAACCAGAGGCCAGCGGCGTCCAGACAGGCATCACAAGGCGCTGAAAGCGGCGTGTTCGGGTTTGGCGTGGGGCCGCGACGTGCTCAATGAACACAAAGCGTCCGCCCGGCTTCAGGACGCGGCGAATCTCTTGCAGCACGCGCTGCGGATCAGACACCGAGCACAGCACCAGCGTACTCACAACGGCATCGAGGCTGTTATCGGCTGCATCAATCTGTTCGGCCTGGCCCTCGCGCACTTGGATCGTCATGCCAAGCTGCTGCGCTTCCTTCTGCAAATAGGGGAACATCGCCGTATTGGGATCAAGCCCAACCCAGCGCACCTCTTTGGCATAGTAGGGAAGATTGGCCCCGGCTCCCGGCCCAATTTCCAGCACATCCCCACGCAGATCACTGAGTAGCGTGCGCTTGCGGGCATCATAGTCTTGTACCCGTATCTTCTGTTCCGCCGACATGAGAGACGCAAAAAAGCGTTGATACCAGCTTGGTCGTGAGAGGGGGCGTGTGTCTGTGGGGCGGCTCATGATGACTCCGATTCGGATGAGTGTGCTGATGATCTTACATTTTGAAACACATCTGATCAATCTTTTGAACCACAGAGGACACAGAGAGCACAGAGAAAATCTGTTATCTCATTCTCTGGTAATTGTTCATCTATCCGTGCGAATCGTAGGTTGTAGGGGCAGGATGCATCCTGCCCACGCTCATCCCCTACAAATCCGTCAGGGCGCGATACATCGCGCCCCTACAAGGGATTTTGTCGCACGGATGGGTGAATGATTACAATCTCTGTGTTCTCCATGTTCTCTGTGGTTCAATATCTTTTCTTTCCTGCTTTACATCCTCCTCAATATCCCCTACACTAGAGTCCACAAGAGATCAATCTCTTGAGGAGTATTTTATGTCACATGCCATGAGTTACACACAAATCATCCAGGGTGCGGTGGTGTCCTGCTCTTCTCTTACACGCTAAAACCTCCGCGTGCTCCTCCTATCTGCGTCTCCACAATTCTCATAACACTCATCGGGATTGACACGTCTTCCTCGTAAGACATGGTACAATCTGCCCTTCGTTGCGCCTAATAACCCCTCAAATCTGTGGAGACATGTTCCGCCATGAGCGAGAGCTATAACCCTGACAATATTGAAACCAAATGGCAGGCCCGTTGGGAAGCCGATCAGTTGTATCGATCCAAAGTGGATTGGTCGAAGCCCAAACACTACGCCCTGACCATGCTGCCCTACCCCTCCGGTGATCTGCACATCGGTCACTGGTTCGCCATGACGCCCTCGGATGCCCGTGCCCGCTGGATGCGGATGCGCGGCTATAATGTGCTGTTCCCGATGGGCTTCGATGCCTTTGGCCTGCCCGCTGAGCAAGCCGCCATCTCGCGCAACATCCACCCCTGGACGTGGACATACGCCAATATCGAGCGGATGCGGACCCAGATGAAGAGCATGGGCGCGATGTTCGATTGGGAGCGCCAGATGGTGAGCTGCCTGCCGGAGTATTACAAGTGGACGGAATGGTTCTTCAAGACCTTCTATGAGAACGATCTGGCCTATCGCGGCGAAGGCATGGTCAACTGGTCGGAGGCACTGCAAACCGTGCTGGCAAATGAGCAGGTCATCGATGGCAAGGATGAACGCCTGGGCCAACCCGTCGTCCAGAAATTGATGACGCAGTGGTTCTTCCGCATGACCCGATACGCCGAAGAACTGCTGAAATATCCCAATATGGATTGGCCCGAACCGATCAAGATCATGCAGACCAACTGGATCGGGCGCAGTGAGGGCGCATTTGTGCGCTTCGGCACGCGGGGCGACAACACGATCACCGTCTTCACCACGCGCCCCGATACGCTGTGGGGTGCGACCTTCGTGGTGCTGTCACCGGAACATGCCCTGGTCGATGTCATCACGACGGATGAGCAGCGCGAGGCAGTGGACGCCTACAAAAAGCAGGCAGCAGCTTCCACCGAGATTGAGCGCATGTCGGAAGATCGTGAGAAGACCGGCGTCTTCACGGGCGCTTACGCCATCAATCCAGTCACAAGCTCGCCCGTTCCGGTTTGGATCGCTGATTATGTCATGGTCAACTATGGCACAGGCGCAATTATGGCCGTCCCCGCCCACGACCAGCGCGATTTCGCCTTCGCCAAGAAATACGATCTGGAAATCCGCATCGTGATTCAGCGCCAGGACGAGGACGACAAACCCGCCTCGACCCTGATCGTGATCCCCAATATGACCGAAGCCTACAGCGGCCCCGGCTATATGATCAACAGCGGCATGTTCACCGGAACGATCTCGAACGGCGAAAAAGGCCGCAAGAATCCCGCGATTGACGCCGTGATCGATTACCTGGAAGAGAATGGCATTGGCGAGGAGCGCATCAACTTCCGCCTGCGCGATTGGCTGATCAGCCGCCAGCGCTATTGGGGCAGCCCGATCCCTGTTGTCTATGACGCGGAGGGCAATATTTCCGCCGTGCCCGATGAGCAGTTGCCCGTCGAACTGCCGCAGGATGTCGAATTCATGCCCACAGGTCGCAGCCCGCTGACCTACCATGAGCCGTTTCTGCACACATCGGATGGCAAGCGCCGTGAGACCGATACGATGGACACCTTCATGTGCTCGTCGTGGTATCACCTGCGCTATCTGTCGCCGCATGACGCCAAAGCGCCGTTCGATCCCGAAGAGGCCGCATACTGGCTGCCCGTCGATGTCTACACGGGCGGCGCGGAACATGCCACCATGCATCTGCTGTACACGCGCTTCTTCCATAAGGCGCTGCGCGATACGAGCGTGTTTAAAGATACATTGGCTGTGCGCGAGGCACATGGCCGCACTGATGCCTTCGATGAGCCGATGCTGATGCTGCGGAATCAGGGGCAGGTGTTGGGGGGAGAGCGGCCCGGCGATTATCTGCTGTGCTACGGGCGCTTCATCGGTGAGAAATTGATCGCGGATCGCGTGGAAGTCGTCGAGCCAAACGATGTCCCTGCCAATTTTAACGGCGTCGTGGGCGAACTGATGAAGCGCGTCGAGAGCACCCTGTTCGTGGGTGTGGGCAATACAACCACACTGGTGGAAGTGCTGCCCGAAGCGCAGATCGTCATTCCAGGCGTCAGCGATCATGGCAACGTGAATCAGTTGAAGCATCATCTGGAAATCCAGCGCATGTCCAAGAGCAAGGGCAATGTCGTCAATCCTGATGAGCTGGTCGCCAAGTACGGCGCGGATGCAGTGCGGGCCTATCTGATGTTCGGCTTCGATTGGCAGAAGGGCGGCCCCTGGAGCGACGAGCAGATTTCCGGCGTCACGCGCTGGCTGAACGAAATCTGGGAGATGGCGACCAACCCCATCCAGCATGAGCAGGGCGATGCGCTGATTGAACGTCAGGTGGAGCGGCGCGTGCATCAGACCATCAACGATGTGAATTATGGGCTGGAGAAATTCGGCTTCAACACGTCTATCGCGGCGCTGATGAAGCTGCGTAACATGATGCGTTCAGCGCTGAAAGCCAGCGGCATCGGGCGCACGTCGTATCGCAATGCGATGAGCGTGATGCTGCGTTTGATGGCCCCCTTCGCGCCGCATATTGCCGAAGAATTGTGGGAGCAGTTGGGCTTCGGCTACAGCATCCACACGCAGCCCTGGCCGGAATATGATGCAGAGAAGGCCAAAGAAGAGGCTGTGCCGCTGGTCATCATGATCAATGGCCGCCCGCGTGGGACGATTGAAGTGGCGGCAGATATCACCCAGGCCGACGCGGAAGCGGTAGTCCTGGGCAGCGAAGCGGTTATGAAAGCCTTGAATGGGGCCGCGCCGCAAAAGGTCATCTATATCGCGGGCAAAGAGCCGAAGGTCAACATCGTCACAGGCAAATAATGGGGCCGTGTTAATCTCACAATGATTCACCTATCGATGAGAATCGTGGGTTTGTAGGGGCGCAGCGTGCTGCGGCCTTGATTTAGGTGTCCCGCCGCACTGATCGTTAGGCATAAACGATGTGGGTGTAGGGACACGGCAGGCCGTGTCCGAACATGTGGACACGGCGGGCCGTGTCCCTACAGACCCCATAAATATCTGTATTTATCGTTGTGGCAGGGTTATTAGCGTCTCTGGCATCGTACATCACCATATGAGCGCAATATAAGAAAACACACAAATCGTGCTGAGAAACCGTCATTTTCGCACATTACAGAAAATTTGTTAGAAAATCGATTTTGTTAGGAAAGTTGCATGTGTTGGGAAAGAATCGTTATATAATCTCTATAAGACAAAAGGACTATGTAACTCTTACAGCAATTTTATTATAACAGTTTTAAAATCATTGATATGATTATGTTTTATAAGGGCCTGTGCCCGTTGAGGACGAGAATGTCACTGAGTGATCAGCGCTTGCGTCAGTGGTTAGAGGTCTTGCATGAACCTGACGCCGAAATGAGCAAAATTGCCGCCGATAAGCTCGCCGATATTGGCAGCATGGAGGCTGTACCGGATCTGATCAAAGCGATGCAAGGGCGCACCGCATTGGTGGCGAGTGCCGCCGCCAAAGCCCTCGGCAAGCTGAAAGACAAGCGGGCCGCTGCCCCTTTGATCCAGACCCTGACCTCGCATCAGGATGGCCTGGTGCAAACCGCCGCCGCCGAAGCACTTGGGGTGATGAGAGCGCTTGAGGGTATCCCAGTCCTGAAGAAAATTATCGAAAACTATCTTCAGACCAACCAGCATGACCACTTCACTATGACACGCAGCCATCAGCGCGGGCTTTTCATCGCCTGCCTGGATGCTTTAAAAGTGATTGGCACACCGGATGCGCTGCGCTTTGCCTCCAAAGTTGAGAGTGCTTCGCGCACGCTGCCTCGCTAAACGACACCTCAGCGTCATGATCAAGCGGCCTCAACGACCGTCGGGCGCAGCGCTGCGCCCGACGAATTTTTGCGCCTAAGTCCCGCTGGCATTCATCGACGGGATTTCATCACCGGGATGATAGTAGCGCACGCGCATCACCAGCTTGCCCAATCGCAGTTCATCCTGGTTCCGCAGCAGGCGAATCTCACGCGGATGGATGCGCTGTCCATTGATGTAGGAGCCGTTGGCGCTGCCCAGATCATACGCCTGGATCGCGCTGTCACGCGCCTCGTACCACAGCGCCAGATGCAGCCGCGAGACGCCCAATCGCGCTCCCTCTACCCCCAGATCAACATCGGGACGCATGGCACTGTTATCGGTATTGCGCCCCACCACCAGTTCATGATTACGAAGCTGCGGACGCAGTTCAAACGTCTGGCCGGTATCACGCACTGTCAGCACCAGCAACGAGTCATAGCCAAAATATTCATCGCTGAACAATTTATCGTTGGCATCGGCGAATTGGCGCGTATCAAATTCCACCGTCTCCGCAATCAGGTTGCCGCACGAGTAGCAAAATACATCACTGGCGCGATTCTTCTTGCCACAGTGTGGGCATTCGATCCACGCAGGCGGCGCAGCGGTCTTGCCAGCAGCGGGCATGGCCGGAGACGAGATCGGCTGTACGGCAGGCGATTCCGAGAGCGGAGTCGGTTTCGGCAGCGGCTGTACGGCCTTCACATTTGAGATCGATTTGCGCGGCGGTGGCTGCTGGAGTTGGGCGGAAAATTCTTTTTCCCAGGTTCGCAGGCGCGTCGCCAGCTCCTCTTTCATCTCACGCGGCAGAGAATCAATATATGTCCGCAGGGCTTTGAGGGCTTCGCGTGTATCCAACCCATTGCGCCGCATTTGAGTGTATTCCTGAAAGATGTCGTCAACCATGCAAATCCCTCGTTGCGTCCAGACGCAGGATATTTCCCTTTATTGTGCCATCAATGGCCGACTTTGCCAAAAGACAGCCCCAAAAGTTTGGTGACTTTAAGTTCACAACTTTTTGACACACCTTGTGAGGCGCGTTATAGTCGGTTATGGGATTCGGGTTCTGTCAATATCCAATAGGACTCGCATCCAGGTTAGGCTGTAAAAATCTATATTTGAGGAGTTTAATCGTGAATCATAAACGTTTGGTAACAGCCCTCTCGGCCCTGGCAGCAGCAACGTTGATGCTCGGTGCATTACCGACATTGGCCCAGGATGCCATCACCGTCACCCCCGGCCCCATCACCCAGAAGATTATGGACGCCAAGAAGCTGATCTGCGGCGTGAATGATCGTCTGCCCGGCTTTGGTGCGCCGAATGACAACGGTGTGTATGAAGGCTTCGACATCGATATTTGCCGCGCCGTCGCTGTGGCAATCCTCAACGATGCGAATGCAGTGGAATACCGTCCGCTCGTAGCCGCCCAGCGTCAGGCCGCCATCCAGAGCGGTGAGATCGACATGATGTCGCGCAACACCACCGAGACCCTCAGCCGCGACTCGCAGTGGGCCGCCATCTTCGGGCCAGTCACCTTCTACGATGGTCAGGGCATCATGGTTCAGGCCGCCTCCGGCGTGACCGATATTGCCGGTCTGGATGGCACATCGATGTGCGTGCAGTCGGGGACAACCACCGAATTGAACATCAAGGATTATATCGAAGCCAAGAAGGTCAAAATCGAACTGCTCGTCTTCAATGACGCCGATGCGACCTGGAATGCCTATCTCGAAGGTCGCTGCGAAAGCTGGA
Organism: Anaerolineae bacterium; assembly: GCA_034436915.1. Taxonomy (GTDB): domain Bacteria; phylum Chloroflexota; class Anaerolineae; order Aggregatilineales; family Phototrophicaceae; genus JALHOR01. The sequence continues at coordinate 693 of DAOTUR010000795.1, read as the reverse complement.
CAACCGATAAGAGCGGTTTAATCAGTTATAATGCAAAATCAGATGATCCTGGCGCACACACCATCCTGGCCGAAACCCTGAGCAAAGAGCCGCTGGCTCCTCTCAGCCCCCAGTCTGATCCGCAGTTCGCGGAAATCATCAAGTGGACAGTCTATGGCTTGATCCAGGCCGAAGAATTTGGCATCAGCAGCACAAACATTGCCGACTTCATGCCCACATCCGGTGAAGCTGACGAAGCCTACATCGGTCGTGTAACTCCTGAAATCGCCCGCTTCCTCGGCCAAGCCAACAACAGCTCTGGCGCTTACCTGGGCGTCCCGAATGATTTTATGGTGAACGTCATCAAGTCAGTCGGCAACTACGGCGAAATCTACGACCGTAATATCACCCCCCTCGGTGTTACCCGTGAAGGGTCAACCCAGGCTCTTTGGACAAACGGTGGCCTGATGTATTCGCCGCCCTTCCGCTAAATCGCTTCGCTGACGATGGAGGCTGCGGTCTCCGTCGTCCCCAAGCCACAACGGGCGGGATCATTCACGCCCGCCTCTGCCCACCTGACAGAAGTTACCCAGATGCCTATGACTTTTGAAAAACCCAAAACAGACCGACCTCGCTCTCTTGGTGATTATCTGCGTGATGCCCGTGTCATTCAGGTGATGGTGCAGATTGTCTTCATTACGCTGTTGGTGGGCG
>DAOTUR010000794.1:0-7262 GCA_034436915.1 Anaerolineae bacterium | reverse complement strand
ATCAATGCGGGCAAAGCGCAGCATGATCACATCCTCAAGCAGCCGCAGATCAATGCGCTGCTGGTGGAAAAAGCCCAACAGGGACTCATCGTTGTGCGTCTCAAGGGCGGCGATCCGTTTGTGTTTGGGCGTGGCGGCGAGGAGGCCCTGTACTGTGCGGCGGCAGGCGTGCCCTTCTCTGTCATCCCCGGCATCAGCAGCGCGATTGCTGTCCCGGCCTATGCGGGCATCCCGCTGACGCACCGTGATCTGGCAAGCGCGTTTACTGTCTTCACAGGCCATGAGCATCCCGACAAGCCGGAGAGCCAGATTGATTATCCGGCGATGGCAGCGGCGGCCCATGCCGGAACGCTCGTCATCCTCATGGGGGCGACCTATCTCGATATCATTGTGGCGCGTCTGATCGAGTCGGGCGTTGCTCCACAGCGGCCCGCCGCCTGCATCGAGTGGGGCACGACGGACAAGCAGCGCCTTGTGGTGACGACGCTGATTGATTTGCCCGCCCAGGCCAAAGCCGCCAACCTATTTTCGCCGGCTCTCACGATCATTGGCGATGTGGTGACACTGCGCAACCAGGGGCTGGATTGGTTTCAGCCGCATCAGGAATAGGGCGTGCGACATCACCCAAACGATCATGATATTGATGGCGGTGTGTAGGGACATGACATGTCATGTCCGAATGTGCGGACACGGCGTGCCGTGTCCCTACAAGGACAACCCACGTCTATAATTATGATATAGCGAGATAAATCATAGACGTGTATACAAATTCCCATCTAGGCGACTTGCCCTAAAAACCCCCCTTATGTCTGGGCATTTTGTTTGTGCCAATTTTCTCGATTCGTTTGACAAAATATCCCCTCCTGTGTTATCGTCTCCAATGTGCTTGGATGAATTCGCAAGGACTGACGTCACATGCTGACGATAACAAATGTGACCTGTTGTATGTGCTGTCTGGTGACACGGCTTAATTAGCGGTGGTCTGGTGCAGCATGCATCCTTACACAGCCCCGACCCGCTCAGGTCGGGGTTTTTCGTTTTTACGCCCATAACACAACACGCGGTCAATCGCCGCAGGATTACACTATGAATAGACACGGTTGTTGTCGCAGCACACTGAGCAAAATATCGTTGATGGGGCGCACAGGCTGCACCCCGACGAACAGCAGGGCGTTGAAAACGAGACCAAAAGATCGAGGATGGACATGGCAGACCAATCGACATTGACACGAGATTATGAGGCGCTGAACGCGCAGTTTGAATCAGCCAGCCCACAGGAGATTCTCACCTGGGCGGCAGAAGAATTTGGGGAGCGTCTCGCCCTCGTCACCAGTTTGCAGCCCACCGGGATCATTACCCTCCACATGCTGCAAACGATTGCCCCCTCCCTCTCCACGCTCATCCTTGATACAGGCGTCCTCTTCCCAGAGACCTATATGCTGATGAATGACATCGAAACCACCTTCAACAAGACCTTGACCCGTGTCCGCCCCGGCCTCTCGCTGGTACAGCAGGCCGCCCAATATGGCGAAGCGCTGTGGAGCCAGAAGCCGGATTTGTGCTGTGATCTGCGCAAGACGCAGCCGCTTGGCGACGCCTTGAAGCCGTTTGATGCCTGGATCACGGGCCTGCGCCGCGATCAGGCCAGCACTCGCCGCCAGACCCCCATCATCAGTTGGGATGCGAAGAATGGCAAAGTCAAACTCGCCCCCTTCGCCACCTGGACGGAAGACATGGTGTGGACGTGGATCGAAGCTTACGATCTGCCCTATAATCGCCTGCATGACCAGAACTATCCGAGCATCGGCTGTATGCCCTGCACGCGGGCGGTGCAGCCCGGTGAGGATATCCGCTCTGGCCGCTGGACAGGTATGGGCAAGGTCGAATGCGGCATTCACATTGCGTCTGCATCATAAGAGCGTAGGGGCAGGATGTATCCTGCCCTCCCTACACACATTTCAAAATCGACAATTCAAAAGGGATCAGCACCACATGACACAACAGGGATTTACACTCTGGCTCACAGGACTTTCCGGCGCAGGCAAAACCACTATCGCGGTTGCATTGGAACAAAAACTGCGTGAACGCGGTGTGCGGATTGAGCGCCTGGACGGAGATACTGTGCGCGAAGGTCTGACCCGTGATCTGGGCTTCAGCAAGGAAGATCGGGATAAGAATATCGAGCGCGTGACCTTCGTCGCCAAGCTGCTGTCGCGCAACGGCGTCGGCGTGATTGCCTCGTTCATCTCGCCGTATCAGGCGGCCCGTGACAAGGTGCGCCAGGAGACGACGAACTTCATTGAGGGCTATGTGGCGGCTCCGCTGGAGGTGTGCGCCTCACGCGATGTGAAGGGCATGTACAAGAAAGCCTTTGCGGGCGAGATCAAGGAATTTACGGGCGTGAGTGATCCGTATGAAGCGCCTGTTGATCCCGAATTGACGATCAACACCCATGAGCAGACGCTCGATGAGAGTGTGGCCCAGATCATCCACTATCTGGAAGAACGCGGCCTTGTCCCGCAAACACAAATTGCAGACTAATGTCACTGATCTAAGATAAGAAAGCATGGCATAATGATCACAGGACGCGGTATGTGGCAGGGGAACGAAAGGCGATGTACAGGGGGCTTGGCGGGCTGTTGATTTGCACATGAGCAAATCCAGCGTGTCAGGTCGCCCATACGGGTCAGCTTACGACTCACCATCGGCGGTCTCGCTTTTCTCTTTCTCTGACACACATCACGCTAAGGATTTCATCGTACCATGACAACACAGCCTTTCGCCTCTCGCCTGCTCCGCCTGCTCCCGCTGGCCGCCCTCCTCATCGCCAGCTTCAGCGCTGTTCGCGCCCAGGATACCGTCACCCTTATGCTCGCCTCCTACGCTGTGCCGCGTGAAGCCTATGAAGCCATCATCCCCCTGTTTAAAGACAAATGGCTGGCCGAGCACAATCAGACGGTTGTATTCCAGGAGTCGTATCAGGCATCGGGCGCACAATCCCGCGCCGTAGAGGGCGGTTTTGAAGCCGATGTGGTCGCCCTCTCGCTCGAACCAGATGTGACACGCCTCGTCAAAGCCGGCCTCGTCAGCGAAGATTGGAAGACCGATAACCCCTACGGCGGCATCGTCACCGAATCGCTGGCCGTGCTGGTGACACGCGAGGGCAATCCGCTCGGCATCACCGATTGGGCCGATCTGGTCAAAGACAATGTGCAGGTGATTACGCCTGACCCCGCGACCAGCGGCGGCGCACAGTGGAATCTACTGGCGGCCATCGGTGCAGCGAAGCGCGGAGCTATCGCGGGCTATGAGGGCGAGGCAGGCATTGAAACCTATCTGCGTGATCTCATCCCACATCTGGAGGTACTGGATAAGGATGGCCGCGAGAGCTTCCTGACCTTTGCACGCGGTGTGGGCGATGTCGCCATCACCTATGAAAATGAAGTCTTCACGGCGGAAGCTGCCGGGGAAGTCTATACCATCGTTTATCCCCACTCCACCATCCTCATTGAAAATCCAGTCGCCGTTGTCGATACCTATGTCGATAAACACGGCACACGCGCTGTGGCCGAAGCCTTCGTTGACTTCCTCTGGTCGCCCGAAGCGCAGAGCATCTTTGCCCAGAAGGGCTATCGTCCGGTCAATGCCGCTGTGCGCGCCCAGGTGGGCCTGCCCGCTGTCTCAGTCGTCGAAGCCGCTGCCACAGCCGAAGCAGGTGCCACCGTTGAGCCTGCCGCGACAGCCGAGGCTGCTGCTGCCACGCTCGAAGGTGTGCCCACCTTTGGCGCTGTGACGGATCTATTCTCCATCCAGGAGTTTGGCGGTTGGAGCGAGGCACGGGCGACCTATTTTGGCGATGCGGGGCTGTTCACGACACTTCTCTCTGACGTGAAGTCCCGGTAAGATATTTCCTGTCGGTCAATGGGCCGCCCCATGCGCCACCCATTCACCCACCTGATGACGATGAATTCCGAGACCCCCCATGTCTGATGCTGTGATGCCTTCTCTGAGTGTGACCCGCCCCACGCCGTCCCCGCCCTGGGGAGCCTGGGGTTTACGCACGGCTGCCGCCACCTATCTGCTGATCTTCATTGGCGTGCCTGTGCTGGTGATCGCCATCCAGGGCGTGCGCTTTGGCCCGATGGAATTCGTGCAAAGCCTCATCCGCCCGGAGGCCTTTAGCGCCCTGCGCCTGTCGATCACCACCGCAGCGCTGGCGGCTGCCATCAATACCCTCATGGGGACGCTCACGGCGTATCTGCTGGTGGTCTACCGCTTTCCCGGCAAGGCGCTGTTCAACACCCTGATCGATCTGCCCTTCGCCATCCCGACGATTGTGACCGGGGTCATGATCGTCCTGCTCTACGGCCCGCAGACGATCATCGGGGCCTTCTTCCAGAAATCGCTCGGTATCCGCTTCGTCTACGACACGCCCGGCATTCTGGTCGCCCTGCTCTTCGTCGGCTATCCCTTCGTCATTCGCACGGTACAGCCCGTCCTCCTGAGCCTTGATGCCCACCAAGCTGAGGCCGCCCAGACCATCGGGGCCTCTGATTGGATGACGTTCCGCCGCGTGATCTTCCCGGCCATTCGTCCGGCCATTCTCACCGGGGCCATGCTGAGTTTCGCCCGTTCACTCGGCGAATTTGGCGCGGTAGTCGTTGTAGCGGGCAATCTGCCGCTCAAGACGCAGACTGCCACTGTGTATGTCTACAGTCAGGTTGAAGCAGGGAATATTCAGGCGGCAAGCAGCGTCTCATTGGTGCTGCTGGCTGTCGCCTTTGGCCTCACCTTGATTGCAGAACGCTGGTTGGGAGGCAAATCTCATGCGTGATCTTTCGCCGCGCTCCCCGATCACATGGGCGCTGATCGCCCTGGTTGTGGGCTATGCCGCTGTGCTCTTTGGCCTGCCCATCGTGACCGTCGTCGCCAGCGCCTTCCAGAAGGGCCTCGATCCTATCATCAAGACCTTCAAAGATTCGTCGGTGCAGCACGCGATTTTCATCACATTTTCGCTGGCCGGCATCGCTGTCATCGTCAATGCGGCGGCGGGCCTGCTGACCGCCTGGGTGCTGACGCGGCATCAATTCCCTGGCAAGCGCGTCCTCGATGCAATGGTCGATATTCCCTTCGTCTTCTCTCCCGTCATCGCGGGCTATGCGATGATTGTGCTGTTTGGGCGGGGGGGCTGGCTTGCGCCCACGCTGTTCCCGATTGTCTTTGCCCTGCCCGGCGTGCTGCTGGCAAAAATATTTGTCTCGCTGCCTTTCGTCACCCGCGAGGTACAGCCCGTCCTCGCATCGATCACGCCGGAGCAGGAACACGCCGCCTATACGATGGGTGCAAGCCGCTGGCTGACGTTCCGCCGCGTGATTTTGCCCGAAATCCGGACAGCCCTCCTCTATGGTCTCGTCCTCACCTTTGCCCGCGCTGTCGGTGAATTTGGCGCGGTGGCAGTGGTGAGCGGCTCGATCCAGGGCTACACCGAGACGGCCACCAGCTTTGTCTTCCGTGCTCTGAATGATCGCAATCCCTCCGGCGCGTACAGCGTGTCGCTCGTCCTGATGATCGTGTCGCTTGCGATCCTGATCCTGCTCAACCTTCTCAAACATCGCCTCACGGCCCGCAAAGGATAATCGCTCATGTCCATTCGCCTTGAACACGTCTCAAAATTCTATGGCACACAATCGGTTGTCTGTGATGTCTCGCTCACCGTCAACTCCGGCGAATTGTTCGTCCTGCTGGGAGCCAGTGGCAGCGGCAAGAGTACGCTGCTGCGCCTGATTGCGGGCCTGCTGCCTGCCGACAGCGGGCGCGTGTGGCTGCACAACCAGGATGTGACGCATCTGCCGCCGCAGCAGCGCGAGACAGGCTTCGTCTTCCAGCAGTATTCGTTGTTCCGCCATATGACAGTGGCCGAGAATATCGCCTTTGGGTTGGATGTGCGCCATGTCGAACGCAAGCAGCAAAACAAGCAGGTGCAGGAGCTTCTTGATCTGATCGGGATGGCGGATTTTGGCAAGCGGATGCCGTCCCAGTTGTCCGGCGGACAGCAGCAGCGGGTGGCGCTGGCGCGGGCGCTGGCGTATCAGCCACGTGTACTGCTGCTCGATGAGCCGTTCGGGGCGCTGGATGTGCAAATTCGTTCGCAGCTTCGCCAGAGTTTACGCGCCATTCAGCAGCAGTTGGGCGTGACCACCGTCCTCGTGACGCACGATCAGGAAGAGGCATTTGAGCTGGCGGATCGCATCGGCATTCTCTCCAACGGCACGCTGCTGGAAGCCGATACGCCCAACGCGCTGTATCATGCGCCGCAAACGCGCTACACCGCGACCTTCCTGGGCCATGCCAATATTATTCCAGCGCAGCGCAATGGCACACAATTGTATCTGGGCGATTATCGTCTGCCTGCGCCGCCGCACACTGAGCATCTGGCGAATCAGCCTGTGGAGCTGCTGTGCCGTCCAGAGGAGATTGATCTGACGCACACGCTGGAAGATCAGCGCGGCCATGTGGTCGGGCAGGGCATTGTGACGAGCATCGCACAGGCCGGGCCATCGGTGCATGTGAGCGTCATACTCAGCGATCATGTCACACAGACGCCCTTGAATATTGTGCTGCCGCCCTTTCGTCAGCGGGAATTGGCGCTGCAAGTGGGGCAGTGCGTGTGGGTGCGCGTCAACAGCTATCATGTGTTGGGCGGCACGCTGTAGCGCCACAACCTCGTTACGTAACGAGGTTGTGGTTATCCGCCAATCACACCCACGCCGAGACAATACCCAGCCAAAGAACCTCGTCACGTAACGAGGTTCTTGTTTTCAGCAGGAGAGGGCGATTCGATGAATCGCCCTTTTGGGTTTTGGCCGCCATGGTTCGTGTTCTCGTAGGGACGAGGCCCGCCTCGTCCGAATGGTAGACACGGCAGGCCATGTCCCTACAAAAACGCCTTCTTCCGTTGCTCAACCTTCATGTGTCACCTGTAGGGGCGCGATATATCGCGCCCAATTCCGTATGATGCCAAGACGGACACGGCGTGCCATGTCCCTACAACATCCCTTATTCACACGGCCTATCTCATCTGCATATGGTAGGATATCTCGATTGTTTGATGGCATGACGTTGAGAGGATCATCCTGTCAACGCCCCCCGGCTGAAGCCGGGAGCATGAAGAATGCTCAGGTTGACCAGACTCGGCGCTGAAAAGCGCTCCGTTAGGAGCGAATACAGAGGCACTTCGGGATGACCTTCCAGTCCCGAACTCT
>DAOTUR010000793.1:0-1665 GCA_034436915.1 Anaerolineae bacterium | reverse complement strand
CGGGCGATTGCTCCCTGTCCAGTTGCTGGCATTGGCGGCAACCCCGTTGAAGGCCGCAAACTGAGCATTCGTCACTTCATACTTGTCGATCCAGAACGGTGCATCAAAACACTGCTGATTCACCGGCTTTTCGTCATCACTGCCAGTGGTACTGCCCATCATAAAGCAGCCCGCAGGCACTAACACCATCGTCACCCCGCCAAAGTTCCGCTCAACAGACTTCCAGGCCGCATTTGATGTCACAGGTGTAGACGCGAGTTGTTCGGGCGAGAGGGTTGGCGTCGCGGTTGGCAGCGGTGTATTCGTCTTGGTCGGCGTGGGTGTATTGGTTTTGCTGGGCGTGAGGGTTGGTGTGGGCGTCGCTGTCCACGAACGGGCCGTTGCCGTCGCATAGGCCGCATTCTGTGTCGCCGTTCCCTGCCACCAGCCCGTCAAAATCTCCGCCACCGCCTTCGTCAAATCCTGCGTCGGCGTGGCTGTCCAGCGCGTCGCGCTGGCCGTGAGATTGGCACTCTCCTGCTGCCGCGACGCTTCGTCGTCCGTCGCACGCGCCGAGGTCGCTGTCGCTTGATCGATAATCGCCTGCGCCGTTTGCTGATCGATCACCTGCTGCGCCGCTTTGAGGAGATCGGGCGTTGCTGTTAATGTCGCTGTCGGCGTGATCGTTGGCGTTCTTGTGGCCGAGGGTGGCAGCGGTGTTCCGCTTGGTGTCAGTATCTGGGCGGTTTTCGTCTCTGGAGTATTTTGGCTCATCACCGTTGCTGTTGCAGGCGTCTCTGTTGGCGCGGGAGACTTAAAAATCTGCGGTCCCACTGTAATGATGGCTCCAATAATGACAGCAACAGCCCCAATGAACGCTGCAATAATGGCCGGATTACGATGCAGCGGTTCACGGATAATTACAGGTTGTGCCTGGGTTATCGCTCCATTCCCAATCTGCGGCACCTGCAAGTCGGGCGTCTCAACCTCCGCAGGCGCATTTGCAGGCCGCACCGGATCGGATGCTTTTCCCGGTTGCGGCGTGCGATCAGGCGACAAAGGTTTCGACTTACGCTTGGGGATGAGATCAACTGCTTTATTGAAAGCCCGCACAAGGCGGCTGAAGGCAGGACGATCATCCAGACCATTCTTCATATCAACATACTGAATCTGGCCGAGTGTGCCCGTGAGTTTGGTGCGGTCACGCACCTGCACCGCGAGGATGCGCTTTTGTAGGCGGATGGCCTCGTGAAATTCGGCCTGACAGTATTCGGATGTGACCGACTCATTTGAGAGCAGGTACATAAAAATATCGCACAGCCCTACTTGCTGCATGATCTCATCCCACCAAATGTCACCTGCATCGAGCTTCTGGTCATGCCAGAAAATATGCTGGTCGGGATAGGTCTCTTGCAGGCTGGCGATCAACTCATCTTTAAACTTGGCATCGACTCGACTGTAACTGACAAAAATCCGCGCCATAATCCCCGCATCCCAGGCCGTTGTTAGACTGAATATTATGACGCGGCCTTAAGTAAGTTGCAATGAAGGCGCAACACCCACCCTTGCCAGCCTGATCCGCTGGCTTTTTTGTTGCCTCTCTCCCGTCCAACTCTGTGCAAATCAGGGGGCAGGCTTTGCTTTGCATTTGCAGGCATATAATCTATATCTCACAGGAAGGCAGTA
>DAOTUR010000792.1:0-6636 GCA_034436915.1 Anaerolineae bacterium | reverse complement strand
CCACAGGGACATCTGTTCTCGCACCTAGAAATACTATACGAAATAACACCCTCGAATGCAAGCACACCTTATATCCCCATGCCTAAAGGCAGGGGCTTTACGGCGTTTCTTCGGTAATCATTCAGCTCTCCATGCGATGAAAGCGGTTGTAGGGGCGCGATGTATCGCGCCCTGATTGATTTGAAGGATATTTGTCATTGGGCAGGATGCATCCTGCCCCTACATACCCACGATTTTCACGCAATACCTTTGCCAAAATTCAGAGTGTGTGAAAAAGCAGGATTTTGGCGAAGATTTGACACTTTGTGACCTTTTGTAAACCAATTTTTGGAGTCAAATTTGCCTGAAAAAGGCGAGTTTGGTTGTAATTCCAAAATTGGCGGAGGTATTGTCACGGATAGGTGAATGGTTACGACTAAATTTGGCTGTATTTCCAAAATTGGCGAAGGTATTGTAAGGGTGAGATGTGTTTCCCCTTATACACACATCATTGGGAAATCATCTATGCTCCTCTTTCCCCCTCTCGCCTTTCCCCGTACAATCCTCCTTGTTTTGACCGATACCTGAACCCAAAGATCGCCCCATGCCCTATCACATCCTCATCGCCACCGATCTCACCGACGACAGCGTGCGCCTGCTCCAAGAGGCGGATGATGTCCAATGGACGGTCATCCCGCCGTCTCTGCCTGCGCTGCGCGAAAAAATCAAAGACGCCAATGCCCTCATCTGCCGCGATGATGTCGCCGTGGACACCGAACTGCTCGAACATGCGCCCGTGTTAAAAATTATCGCCCGCGTCACCACCGGCATCAGCGGCGTCGATATTGAGGCGGCCACGCGGCGCGGCATCCTCGTCATGAACACGCCCGGCGCGAGTGCGATTGCTGCCGGAGAGCACACCCTGGCGCTCATGCTGGCCCTCAGCCGCCGACTGACCACCGCCCACAACAGCCTGCGCGATGGCTACTGGCTGCTGGATCGGCGGCGGCAGGCAGGCACGCAGCTCTATGGCAAAAGTCTGGGCTTGATCGGATTCGGGCGCGTCGGGCAGATCGTGGCGCAGCGCGGCCTCGCCTTTGGTATGACGGTGCTGGCCTATGACCCGTATGTGATCGAAGACAAAATCACCGATCCGCGCATTCAACTCGTTGGCCTGAAAGAATTGTACGCCCGCAGCGATTTTGTCAGCCTGCATGTGCCTGCTACCCGCGAGACACGCGGCATGATCGATGAAGCGGCCTTGCAGCAGATGAAGCCCGGTGTGCGCCTGATCAATACCGCACACGGCAGCCTGATCCATGAGATGGCGCTGATGAATGCGCTGCAAAGTGGGCAGGTGGCGGGCGCGGCGCTGGATGTCTATAACGAGGAGCCGCCCTACAGCAGCCCGCTCATCGGCCAGAGCAACGTGATTCACACGCCGCACATTGGCGATAACACGATTGAGGCGTCACAGGATTTGTCGCTGCGCGTGATCGAGCAGGTGCTGGATGCCATGCATGACCGCGATTATCGCAACGTGGTCAATATGCCGCTCATGCCCGGCCTGGAATACGACGAGGTGCGGCCTTATCTGCGCCTGGGCGAATGCATTGGCGCATTGATTCACACGCTGGCCCGTTTTCCCGTCCAGCGTGTGGCGGTGGAACTGCGCGGCGATGATACGGCGGGCCTGATCCGCCCGATGACCACCGCCATCCTTAAGGGCTTGCTCATGCCCATCCTGGGCGATAAAGTCGGCACGGTCAACGCGCCGCTACTGGCTGCCGAGCGCGGGTGGCAGGTGGCGCAGGTCAAGGGCCTCAAGACGAGCGAATATTCCAACGTCGTAAGCTGTCAGGTGACGCTGGAAGATGGCGAAAACATCCTCGTCACCGGGACGCTGCTCGATCATAAAGAGCCGCACGTCGTCCAGATCAATGAGTATCGCATGAACTTTGTGCCGGAAGGTCATCTGCTGCTCATCGGCAGCCACGATCAGCCCGGCGTGATCGGGCGCGTCGGCTCACTGCTGGCCGAACACAGCGTGAATATCGCCAGTTGGCATACCGGGCGTGCTCAACGCGGCGGGCATACGCTCACGGTGCTGACGTTGGATGAGGAGCCGCAAGCGACGGTCTTTAAGGAGCTGGAGCAGCTTCCGTTCATACGTCATGCTCATCATGTGCTGATTTAGACCCCAACCCCTCCCCACGTTGTAGGAATAACAACCCCTCCCTGGCCCTCCCCACTCCGTAGGGAGGGAAAAGCCCCTCCTTGCGGGGAGGGGTTGGGTTGGGGTCATTCTTGCGAAGCGGGGAGGGGTTGGGGAGAGGTTGAATCATGAGAGAGGTTTACCATGCCCATCACCCACATCTTCTTTGATCTGCATGGCACGATGATTGATGCGGCCCTCCTCGGCGCATGTGTCCGCCGTGAACGGGCGCGGCATCTGGCGCAGGGCTACGGCGGCGATCTGGCGGCATGGCACAAGGCGGAAGAACAGGTGCGTGCGGATTGGGATGCCTATCACGCCGATCTCAATTTCAGCGGCGATGATGGGATGCGCGATTATGTGGAGGCGGGCTATCGCATCATACGGGCGCTGTTTCGCGGGGCAGGCGTGCGCGAACCTGCCCGCGAGGAGATTCATCGGCTGGCGCGGGAGCTGCCAGGGATTGCGCCGCTCACATGCGATGCCTTTTATCCCGATGTAAAACCCGTCATCCGACAGTTGGCCGCTGACGGCTATGTCCTGGGCGTGACGACGCACAGCCTCGCCACCCATGCGGCGGCGGTGCTGATCGGCGGCGGTGTGCGCGATGCCTTTCAGGGGCCGCTCATTGGCGCAGATACCGCCGAGCAGTTCGATAAGGATACGGCGTATTATGCGCTGGCGGTGCGGCGGGCGCAGGGGACAGCGGCGGTCTGCCTCGTGGTGGATGATGCCCCGCGTGCGATTGAGGAAGCTAAAAGCGCAGGCTTAAGAGCGATCTTGCTGGCGCGAGAGGCACACGCGACAGCGTCCATCGAGGCCGATGCCATCATCCCCGATTTTACGGCGCTGAGAGAGATCATTCGCGGATGGAATATGTAGAGGATTATAGAAATTTGGTTTCGATGCAAGGGGCGCAGCACGCTGGTCGGTGTACGCGATAACGTGATCATGATTTTTGCATCCTGCAATGGGATCACAATGGTTCACAGCGATTTTATAGGGGACGATAATCCCACCTCAAATGAAAACGCGGCCCATCCAATCGTTTGATTGATAGAGGAAATCGGAGGGACGAGGCCCGCCTCGTCCACCCAAATTGTTGATCGCGTATAACCTATTATTGGGCCGCTGTGGGCAGGGCAGGCTGCGACGTGGGCAGCACGCTGAGAGAATCGCGTGTATTCCACAGCGCCGAGACAAACTGCGTATAGCGCGAGGGCATAAATTTGTCCTGTGAGGACATCACACGGCGGTCTTCTCCGCGCTCAATCGTCACCGCATATTCGTAGGAGTCCGACTGCGGCACAGTGCTCATCATCACGCCTTGCAGCCCGAAGAAGTTAATCTCTTTAATCGCCTTGTTGAGATTGAAAATCTGCTGCGGCGAGACCACACCCGCAACATTGTTATACGTGAACGTTCCATCCCCCTTGATGATCAGTTCGTCGGCCACGCCTTGATGCAGGCGCACGATATCAATGAGGGTGAAAGGCACATCGGCATTGGGGTCTTCGGTTTCACTGGCGACGAGCGTCCCTGGCAGCGGGACTTCGAGATCACCAGGACGAATGGGTGGTGCTTCACGGGTGACAATAATAAGCGTGGGAGCAACAAGAGGCATACTCGTCGATGGCTGCGGAACCGTCGCTGTGGGAGCCTGACTTGTGCAGGCCGCCAGCATCAGCCCCAGCCCACCAATGATTAGACGACGAAGCATAGATATCCTCTTCTGAACATATGTTGTGTCTCGCACAGGATAACACGGTTGATCACGTCTGCATTGTCAATCTTTGTTAGAGAACCTCTGCCTATCACTCGGCCCAATCGCAGGCGTGTCCCTGCACATTGACGATGTAATTGGCCGGTGTCCCCCCCGCCTCTGAGATGAGGATGGTGTAATCAGTGGTTGCACCAGGCGGCAGATCGGCGAGTTTGGCATCGGCAAAGCCCGCCGCAATCACATGATTCTTGGCGTCAAATAAGGTCACTGAGGCGCGTGTGGCACAAATGGAATCGGGACTTTTATTCGTCGCCTGCCCCACAATGAACAAACTGCCATCCGATGAAAATTTGGTGTCATGCGTCCATGTCAGCGCCTCACTGCCATAGAGCGGAGCCATTTTGGGCGGCGTCCAGGTGGCATCGCCCAGAGACAAGGTGTAGCGGGTGACGCCGACAGGCTGCCCCTGCCCAAAGCGCAGGCTGAACGGCGCAAAGCCGCCCGACGGAAGGGCCAGCCCCATCACGGTATCGACAGCCTCGGCCACCCCCTGCCCCTCAGCCGTCTCTAGCACAGCGCGAATCGGTAGGCCAGAGATGGGTGTTGCCGTGTGATTGGCGATTTCGCCCGTGATGAAAAAGACATTTTGCGGCGTCGTCCACGAATACACATTGACGATCTCGATGCCTGCCAGCGAGATATCGGCCAGGGCTGCCAGCGATGAAGGCGTCAGATCGGGCGCATCGTCGGCCAGGGTGATCGTATTGACGATCAGCTGGAGATCGGATTGCAGGGGCAGCGTGGGCGGGACGGACACATCCGCCACCAGCAGCAGCGTCCGTGTGGCGTTGCTCTGGATGAAGGTATTGACAGGCTGCGACGTTCCACCAGGGAGGAGATGTACGTCCGTTACGCGCCAACTGCCATCGCTCATCAACTGGCGATCCTGCTCGGTGTAGCGTTCGAGATCGCGCCGCACCTGGGTTTGATACTGCTCAACAGCGGCTTCCAAGCCTGCGGCATCAAGCGCCTGGGCCAGATGCAGCACCGTCACCGTGAGCAGCGGCGTGTCGCTTTGCGGCGGCGCAAATGAGGCCATAGCAAGAGACGTGGTGCGCTGTTCATAGACGGCCCAATTTCGTGGTAGACTCAGTGAGAATGCGCCGCCCGCCACCGTATATTGCAACGGTGATGTATCCGCAGGCAGCGGAGTAGCCACAAAGACCACTGCGCCGCCGCTGCACGCACTCAGGAACAGCCCCAGCATACACAGGGCTGTTGTGAATAGGCCGTTCGGGTGGTTGTGACGGTGTATGGGGTGATTTATGCTGAGAGTCACGAGGATCTACCTTCGTGTATCAAATAGGAGAGGGGATTAAAACCGCTATGTATGCGGAAAATGATATTTTGTTTCCTTATGCCAGCATTCCCGCCTTGCGTAAAGTACGCGGTGAAGCATGGGCCACACTGGTGGATCATATTACCACACTCCCGGAAAATCACGAAGAAACGCTGGCCTTCATGCTGATGATGGTGCGTTTAAACGGCTGCCTCTCGTGTGAGACAGATAGCTATCGGGCGATGCGCGGCTGTGTGGCCTGCTCGCAGCAAACCCTGCGGCGTTTTAAGGGGACGGATGACAATTTGCAGGATTTGTTCCAGGCAGCGCTGCGCGATGTGCAGAAGTTCGCTCGTGAGAATCCGCGTCTGGCGATTATGGGGCCTTTGTCGTCACAAGACTGATAGAATTTAATTTTTGCGTCACGCATTAGGTTCACAATAGGTCACAGCGTTATAGTAGGGGCGCGGTATACCGCGCCCCTACGCCAATCACACCTCAAATTTACGACTTGCACTATTGGTTACTAATATTTTGCGAACTCGGCAAATTTGGGTGCGTTGGCACAAATCTCTAGCGTGATCTTGGGCGTGTCAGCGGTGATTGGCCCGACTGCGGCGCAGATTGTCCGCCGAGCATACTTTGCATCATATCTTGAATGTTCGCCGATTGGCCGCCCGTACCTGCCCCGCCCAACAAGCCGCCCAGAATATTCGTCAGATCAGGCGCCTGACTGGGGTGCGTTGCGCCGCCCAGAAGATCGCCCAGGATATTTGTTACGGCACTGCTGTTCTGGGATTGTCCTGCGCCCCTTGAGCCAAGAAACATGCTAATAAGGCTCATCACCACACTGATGATGATGCCAATCAACCCGCTGCCTTGAACAGAGACATTCCTGTTGCCTGATGGGGCTGATCCAGTCGTGTTTCTAATGATCGTGTTAATGTCGGGGATGGACGCTGATCCTCCCGTCGGCGCACCATCGCTCGGTGTGCGAGCGCGAAAGCCCTGCGCCTGCCCGCCGGACGCCTGCCGATGCCGTTCAATCTCGGCCAGCGCCGCCACAACCTGATTGCTCACTTCACTTGACACGCCGTACTTGCTCTGGATTGCATCGTGTAGGGCTTGCATGTCTCTGTCTCCATTCAATTGTGATCGAGATATTTGCACACATAAGGTGTAAATGCTGGATATTGACTTTAACGCCACCAGATGGGGATTTGCTTGACCATGACATTAAGACTTGCTTTGAATCACAATGGATTAGATCGATACAGCGGATCATAGGCATCTGGTGAGGATGGGAGAGGGTTTGGGGTGAGGGACACCCTGAAACACCTCTCCAAAACCCAGGTGATTTAGTGTGAAACGGTCATCTTT
>DAOTUR010000791.1:0-11310 GCA_034436915.1 Anaerolineae bacterium | reverse complement strand
GGCGCCCGGACTCTGACATCTCGTGAAGCGCATTGTCTGATCGAATTGTGTCAAAGTGTAGCCATCACGAGATCGTTTGGCAAGTTTTACGCCTTATATCCCCCTGCCTGAAGGCAGGGCTTTACGGCGCTTTTCTGGTAACGAATGGCATTATCAAACGGCTTCTTAAGTTGGTGTATACGAGACATGACATGTCATGTCCCTACACCGTGATGCGTATGTGTCATTATCGTTGTGTGGGATTGTCAGGGGTGCGGGGCGACCCAGGAGGCCGCCCCTGTATGACGTGTCGTTACTTCTTGAGGGCGTCCAGGACGACCTTGGGCAGCAGCACCGAGTCGATCACATGGACGACGCCGTTTGTGGCGAGGATATCGACTGCGGTGACCTTGACGGTTTCGTTCAGGACGACACCACCATCGACCACAGCGACGGCGATGCTCTCACCCGCAAGCGCGGTGGGAACCATCTGACCATCGAGCGCAATCACATCGGCGGCCAGCACTTTGCCACTGACGACATGATAGAGCAGCACCTGGGTGAGCAGTTCCTTGTTCGCCAGCAGATCAGCGGCGCTCATATTGAGCGATGCGAGCAGGGCTTCAAAGGCGGCATTGGTGGGGGCGAAGACGGTGAGCGGGCCTGCACCGGTCAGGGCGGCGACAACAGCCGGGTCAGCGGCCTGGACAGCGGCCAGCAGAATGCTGAAGTCCGGGTTTGAGGCGGCAATTTCCGCGATGTTCATGGTGGGGGCAGCCATAGGCATGAGGGCGGCAGCGAGAGCAGCGGCCATCTCAGCATTGATCGCTGTCACCGACGCTTTGGGTTCGGCCAGAGTGCCAACCGCCGCCACGAAGTAGTAGGTGCCTGCATCCAGGGTGGTCTTGGGCAGATCGATCACAACCGGGGTTGTAGCGCCAGTCGGCACAACGGCCAGATCATAGGTGCCTGCCGGGACATCGAGTTGAGCGAGGCCATCGTTACCATCCTGCGTACCAGGGAAGGCGAGAGCCGGGATCAAAACCGAGCCGTTCGCCAGGATATCAACGGCGGGCGCATCTTCAATACTATGGTAGACCACCACGCGGGCGCTGCCTTCAGCAATGGCGCTGAAATCGCCTGCGATGATGGCCGGGGCGAGTGTACCCGCCTTGAGCGAGCCAATCGCGGCGATGGTCAGATAGGCATCAGCCGGGAGATCAAAGGTGGCAGGCCCAATCGCGGCCTTGTCCAGCGCTGTTCCAGCCGGGGCGACAGCAATGTCGTAGGAGCCAGCCGGCAGGGTGATGAAATCCGTCACAGCGGGGAAGGCGAGGTCTTTAATCGCGGCTTCACCGTTGACATAGATATCAACATTGGGGGTATCGGGCGAGAAGTGCGCCACGCGGATGTTCACAAAGCCTTCGGCGGGGGCTGCCATAGCATCGGTGACGACTTTGGGCAGGAGAACCGCGTCGATGACGTGGATGACGCCGTTGCTGGCGAGAATGTCGGTGGCGGTCACGTTGACGCTACCGTTCAGGACGACGCCACCATCGACCACAGCAATGGCGATGCTCTCACCCTCAAGCAGGGTGGGGGCCGTCTTGCCATCCATTGTGATCACATCGGCGGCCAGAACTTTGCCACTGACGACGTGATAGAGCAGCACCTGGGTGAGCAGTTCCTTGTTTGCCAGCAGGTCGGCGGCGCTCATATCGAGCGATGCGAGCAGGGCGTCAAAGGCGGCATTGGTGGGGGCGAAGACGGTGAGCGGGCCTGCACCGCTCAGGGCGGCGGCGATGGACGGGTCAGCCGCTTGCACAGCCGCTACCAATGTCGAGAAGTCGGGATTGCCGATTGCGATTTCGACGATGGTTTTATCCTGAGCCATTGTGGGGACAACGGCAAGGATCATCAGCAGCATCACAAATAGAACACGTTTCATAGCATTACTCCTCAGCGAACAAAAATAGAGGATCAGCGCACAGGAAAAACCAATAAAGCGTTGGATGTTGTATCCTGTGTGGTGATCTGAGACAGCTAACGCCTGGATTGAGGTGCTGGATCACTGCAAGGGTCTAACACTTATCTAGTTTTAATGTGCTGTTTGGTAGACATGGGAGAATCTGCTACACTGCACGGACTCGCATTCCGACAAATATGACATTAATGGCAAACTACTTTGGAAGATGTGGAACTGATTCAGCGGATTCAAAAACGCGATCAGACAGCTCTTGGCGAGCTGTATGATCGCTATAGCAATCTCGTCTATAATATGGCTGCCCAGGTTCTGGAGAATGCGTCAAGTGCCGAGGAAGTCACCCAGGATATCTTTTTTCAGGTGTGGCGCTGGCCGGAGAAATGGGATCCGCAGAAAGGTCGTTTTACCAGTTGGCTGCTGACGGTGACACGCTATACATCGATTGATCGCCTGCGCCAGCAAAACCGTCAGCCGCCGCTCTCCCGCTATTCGCTGGACGATCTGGCGAAACTGCTGACGAATCACTCTCCGCTTGAGGAGGCGCAGCGCGATAACGGGGTTTTGCTGCGGTCACTTCTCAAGGGTCTTCCACATGAGCAGCAGGATATTATCATGATGGCCTATTTTCGCGGGTTAACCCACAGCGAAATTGCCGATCATCTCAAACTTCCTCTGGGAACCGTGAAATCGCGTCTGCGACTGGGATTGCAAAAGCTTAAAGATTTGTGGTTTGAAGCCTTGAAGCGGCCCCACTCGGAGCTTGAGTGATAGATTAACATCATCGACGTTGTAGGCTCAAGACCGCTACTGAGTGTTAGTATAAACCCATGACGACTGAACGTAACAACAGCCCTAGACCCAATCGCCACCTCACACCATCATCCGTCCAGGATGTTGATTGTGAACAACTGCGTAGCCTGATTCCGTCTTACAGCATTGGGGCCACCGATCCTGAAGAAACCGCCCTGGTCGAGGCGTTGCTCCCCTACTGTCCTGAAGCCGCCACTGAACTGACCGACCATCTCGTGCTGGCTGAGGAACTCCTCTACCTTCCGTCTGAGGCCCTGTCGCCTGTCCTATCAAGCTTTGATGCCCTGCCTCAGCTCCCGCCGCTCTCCCGTCCGCAGGTCACAGCAACGCCGACTCTGCCCCCGCGCAGCTCTCTTCCCAATCGAGCGGCGCGGCGGCGCTCGCAATGGCTGCCGCTCAGTGTAGCAGCCGTTCTGGTGCTGGTGCTGTTTGGAGTCAGCTCCTTCTATTGGCTGCGTCGGGTGCAGTCGTTACAGGATGAACAACTGCTCCTGTTAGGGCAATTACAAGCGCAGGTGGCGCTGCCCTCGCTTGCGTCGGGGCAGGTGCATCATCGTGAACTTCTGCCCAATCAAGCCGTGAATATCAGAAAAGATGCCCACGCAACCTTGATCTGGAATTCAGCCCGCGAGGTAGGGTCTGTGTATGTGACGGGTCTGCCCGCCTTAACGCCTGATAAAACCTATCAATTCTGGTTGGTGCGGGATGGCGGGACGTTGAGCCTGGGGACATTCCGTGTTGATGAGTCGGGGGTTGGCACGCTGATCTTTGAAGCGCCTGAGCGCATAGAAGGCTTCCAGCATATTGGCATCAGTGAAGAACCCGCCGCCGGAAGTGCCATGCCGACAACACCGCATCTGGTCATCGGCAGCATCTAAAGCGGCGGAAAACACCAGGCGCTCGCCGACGTGCAAACAAGGGTCGATCTGACGGGGCGGGCTTGTAGGGAGGACAGGGCGACTCATGAGTCGCCCCTACGCTATCCGCCTACTTCGTTTTTGCGGCCAGTTGCTCAGCGGTGGGGGCGGGCGATTGCAGGATCGGCTCGCCGTTGCCATATTGGATGAAGACGGTGGGCGTCCCCTGCACGCCCAGGCTTTCGCCATATTTTTTATCCACATCCACCTGATGGGCTTTGTTGGCGGAGCAGTCGGTGAGGGCCGCCTTATTCAAGTCCATCTGCTCGGCGAAGAGTCCCGCTGTCTCCATGCCAAAACAGGCCTGCTCATTCATTATGGCACTGTCCCGACAAAAACGCGCCGTCTGTGTGCAAAAGGCGACTCGTTCGATACCTCACATGGTCATGTCGGCTGTTGAGCGTGAAGATCAAGCTGCTTCTTAAGCCATAACAGCCCCTCATCACGGTGAAAGGTGAGATGGACGTGGTGTGAGGAGGGCAGAATGCGCACGAACAGGCGACTGAGCTGCATGCTGAAACTATGCCTGACAACCACCGCAGAAAACCCTCCCATCGGAGGAACGAGCTTGGAGAGTTCACGGTTTTTCTGCTGGTTATAGGGGGTTGTCATGCAATCTTTGCCTGAAAAATCGTTCAGGGTAAAAATAGGTTGGTTTTCAGGCCACGCTTGTATAATCTCGACACACTTGTTGAACCAGATATCAACCAGATGCACCGAAGAATGCTGGGCGTAGAAGGCGAAGGCCCGCTTATTAAACAACCATTGGAACGTGAGTCCCGGACAGAGTTCTTCAAGCGGCGAGGCAGCCAGGTCTTGTTGATCTGAAGGGCTAACTCGTGGCAATTCCATAGACGGTATCCAATTACTTTCGCATCAATGAGATGGTTTTTGGAACACGGGGAGGGAGTTAAAACATATAAAATTTTAAAATAATATTACATAAAATACAAGCTTTTATCAATTATCTAACTCTCTTATAACAGAATTTAAACCCCTGCGACACGTTAAGAAGCCGCCTCTCAGACACACGTTAAAGCGAGTGGCTGACCTACTCGCTTTGTGCAACAAACTCGATGGTCTCGGTTGTGGCTGCATCAATATCCTGGTAAATGCCGCGATACTCGGCATAGGCATCCGGGATGGTGAGCGCCAATTGATACATGGCTTCGCGCATCATCTGTTCGCGCAGGGCTTTGGTGAGCGCCCCGCCCTCCGGCAGCTTGAAGCGAAACGGCGTGCCAAACTGCACATCGGCCTGGACAAAGCGAAACGTGAGCAGACGCTGCCACCAGCCTTTTGTCCCGACCACCGCCGCAGGCACGATCACGGCATCGGCTTTGGTGGCGAGGAAGGCGAGGCCGTCTTTGGGCTGACGCAGCCCGTCGCGGTTGCGCGTGCCTTCCGGCGCGATGAGCAGGACTTGATCGCGCTTGAGCAGTTCAATCGTGATATTGAGGGCAAAGCGATCCACCATGCCGCGCTTGACCGGGAAATTGCCCCACAGCCAGTTAAAGATGCTCACCAGCGGATTGCGCCGCGACTCGATCTTCGCCATTGTGATGACGTAGCGATGCTGCACGAGGCCCGTACACAAAATGGGATCGACGCCGGAGGTATGATTCATCATCAGGATGACGCCGCCTGTCGATGGGATATTCTCGCGGCCCTGGACGCTGCCGCGCCACAACAGCGCCACCAGCCCACACAAAAAGGCGTGCATATATTTGCGGCGGCGGGTATAGGTCGGGAGAAACGCCAGATAATCGTGAACAGCTTGTTGATAATCGGGGGTGTGCGGCAACGTGTCTTACCCTGGTGCATGGTGGTTCATCGGGGAGATTTAACCACAAAGGCGGGCGAGAGACAAAAGATGCTCGGCGGGTGTAGGGACACGGCCTGCCGTGTCCACCTGTTTGGACGAGGCGGGCCTCGTCCCTACAATCATAAAGCGCTTGATCGCTCTAGCGCCCCGATTTACGGCGCGGGGTGCGCTGACGCTCACGCGGAGTCGGGCGGCGTTTGTTGCTGCTGCTCTCGCCACGCTTGGACGGGGGCTTGGAGTGAGCACGCGAACGCGGCTTCTCGCTGCTGACGCTTGCGCTCTCGCCCTGATCGCTGCTGGCGCGTTCGCTGTTGGCCTGTTCAGCGCGGGCGCGGCTCCAATTGTCACGCGGGATGATCTCGGAGGGCACACGCCGCACTTTGATCGAGCCGCGAGACTCCCGCGCTTTGAACGTCTCGGACGTCCGCACACGAATGATACGGCGTTTGCGGCGCAGGAAACGCACTTCATCAGCGGGCATCTGCATAGCATCGACCTCTTCTTTCGAGAGTTCGTACCATTCACCCTTCCGCAGCGTGCCAAGACCCAACTTACCAATCTGGGTGCGGACGAGGCGGTAGACGGGATAGCCGAGAAGCTGCGCCACACGGCGAATCTGACGTTTGCGGCCTTCAATCATCACCAGGCGCAGCGTCGTCATCTTGGGCGTGCGTTCCAGTACACGGATGTAGGCGGGCGCTGTACGAGCGTCATCCAACCACACGCCGCGCTCCCACTTCTCCAGGTCTTCCGGCGTGGGATGGCCCACCACCGTGACCTTATAGGTTTTGGTGTGTTCATGGCGCGGATGCGTGAGCTTCTCGGCCATATCGCCATCGTTGGTCAGGACGATCATGCCTTCGCTGTAGGCATCCAGGCGGCCAATCGCAAACAGGTGATCGTCACCCGGAATCAGATCGCGCACGATGGGGCGATCATCATTGAATTCTGAATGCATGGTTGACAGCATATTCTTGGGCTTGTTGATGACGTAGTAATGCAGCGTCCGCTTTTCAAGCCGCAAGCGAGATCCGTCTACTGTGATGGTGTCTTTTTCGGGATCGGCTTTGTCGCCCAGGGTGGCTGTTTTGCCATTGACCATGACGCGACCATTGAGAATGATGTCTTCGCAGGCCCGACGAGACGCAATGTTCGCTTGGGCCATGAGTTTTTGCAGGCGTTCTTCCGCCATAGGGGTTTATCCTTCTTCTTAATCTGCATCATCCCGACGCATGAACAGGAATTATAGCAGATTATAGCGCCCTGTCCGCCCCCCGAACCTGCAACCCATCGTAGAAATTGATAAGACCTATCCAGCAGACCGATGAATCGCTCAAAATGCTTTGCAACGAAACGCACTTTGCGCTTCAATGGAGGGACAATCATCCACGAGGGAGTTATCAAGACATGGCAAAAGCAAAATCCGCCCCGGATGCAAGCGCCCCGGTTCTCGTCCTGGGCGCGACGGGCGCACTCGGACAGCATTTGATCCAGCAGCTTCGGCAGGCACAGCGCCCCGTCCGCACCTATATCCGCAATGTTGAGAAGGCCGAGGATGTGGAGCTGACGGGAGCCACCGTTCAAATTGGCAAGCTCACTGATCAGCCGCGACTGGCGAAGGCGGTGGAGGGCGTCAGCGGGATTTTGTGGGCGATTGGCGCACGCCCCAATATGTCGCTTGGGGATATTGATATGACCGAACACAAGCTCATCCGCGTGCTGGTGCAGGTACTCAAGACGGTGGGCGCTGTCCCGATTGTCTTATGCTCCTCAATGGGGACGCCCGATCCGACCAGCATCCCGCCGCTGGCAAAAATTCTGGAGGCCAAGCGCAAAGGTGAACTGGCGCTTGAGGAGAGCGAACTGCCTTACGCCATCGTGCGGCCCGGCGGCCTGCTTGAGACGCCCGGCGGTGGTGGTGTGCTGCTTGCGAATTCACTCGGCATAATGGGGCGGATTTCGCGGGCGGATGTCGCCACGATCATGATTGCGGCTCTGGGGCGTGAGGACGTGCGCGGCAAGACATTCGAGATCATCAACAAAGAGGGCGCACCCGCCGCTAGTGATCCAAAGGTGTTTGCGGGGTTGAAGTAGAGAATGATATTCGAGAGAGGAGATAATATTTGAGTCTTATCTCCTCTCTCAGGGATGAGCATTCGGATCGTCAGTTTGCAGTCCCTCAGTTGCAGCAACAGTCAAAAGTCTTTGATCCGCAGAAACAAAGATAATCTGAGATGACACTCTTTGCGACAGTATGTGATGACTTTCTAAGGCGGTTGCCAACTGAACAGCGTCATATGCTCTGAGAGCATGAGCTTCCAGCAAATCTTCCGCCCGGTGAACAATTCGTGCTGTTAAACCCATGACAATATACTCTTGTTGTGCGTCATGATCGATAAGAAGACGAAGAGATTGAGCATCGGCTACAGTGAGCGTTCCCTCTCGTTTGCGGCGCATGACACCAGACACAAGTTCGGTCAAAGTAATGTGGGCAATTACAAGGTCATGACCAAAACCAGGCGTACTCAATGACGTGATCCAGCTTGAGCCTATTTCAGAGATATAACGCTTAAGAAGCGCACTGCTATCGAGAAAGTAGGCTGTCACGGCCCATTCCGCCGCTCTTCAATAATATCTTCTGAGAGAGGCCGCTGTCCTCGAAATGCCGCTTCAACTCGACGCATTAAAGCCTCTACATCAATAGCATTGATTTCATCGTCAGATGGGCCGAGCGGAACAACCAGAAGATCGCCTAAAGCCTGTTTGATCGCATCACGAGAAGAAACTAATGTCACCTGAACTTCTTCCCCTTCGGTGAAATCAACCGGGTCAAGAGGTTGTAAAACCCCTTGCGTATACAGAGCGCGAATAATTTGTGCCATGATCATGCTCCTTTTTCTTTATTCTACACCATGTCTTATATCCTATCGGGCGGATGAGGCCCATAAATTGCCCCGTCCTACAGGCCGCGTTATAATCGTCTGGAGACGTTGATTCGATTCTGAGACAGACACACGATTGTCTGGGGGCGCACGCAAATGGCCGAACTCTTACCCCACGAAGCACCTGCCCGTGATATTAAAGACCTACCGTTGATGAATCCGGGCAAACCGATTGGGCGGGATGACCTGCTGCGCGAAGTCTATACCTCTCTGCGCGCCGGACAAGCCGTCCTCCTCAGTGGCCCGTCAGGGGTCGGCAAAACCGCCCTGGCAGCCTCCCTTGCCGCTGTCTATTTTCAGCAACCGGGCGGCGTCCTGTGGATGGATGCTGCCGATGCCACACTCGCCGCGCTGCTGGTGCGTGTGGGCCGCGCTTATGATCTCAGCGATGTCATCACCTCAGAAGACCCAACGGCGCTGGTGGGCAGTGTCGCCGCCGCCCTGATGCGGAACAAGCCGCTGATTGTGCTGGAAAATGTCACCAGTACGCAGGCTGTCGCGCCCTTCATCGACAAATGCGCCAGCGGCCTGCCGATCATGCTGATGAGCGAACAAGCGCTCACGGGCAAATGGGCGCAGGTGGCGCTGTCGCCGCTCGATGACGCCAATGCTGTCACCCTGTTCAAGCAAAAGGCGGGCATCAACGACGCCAGCGAAGATAGCGACGTGCTCAAACTCGTCCGAATGCTCAACGGGATGCCGCTGGCGCTGGTGATTGGCGCACGCGGTAAATTTGCGGCCAAGCAGAACAGCGCGGCTTATCTCAAAATTCTGGAACAGATGAGTCAGGCAGCGGGCAATAATGCGCTGGGCTCTCTCGCCGCCAGCTATCGCACCCTGAGCAACCCGCTGCAAGGGCTGATGCTGATGTTGGGGGCGACCTTTCGCGGCGAAGCCTCGGATGCGCTGCTGTCACTCGTCAGCGGCGTCCCGGTTGACGCCATCAATTCGTCGATGACGGTGCTGGCGCATCTGTATATCGCCGAAAAATTTGAGCGTGGCGGGCGGCCCTATTATCGGATGCACCCTTTCGTCCACGACTTCGCTAAAAAAGCCCTCGAAGGCTCGAATCGGCTGGACACGCTGCAAACCAAAGTCCTTGACACCATCGTGCAGATGGTCAAAACCCAGAGCGCCGCCGGGCCGCGTGGTCATGCCCTGCTCGCGCTGGAGATGGACAATATCATCGCCGCCGCCCGCTATGCCGTGCTAAAAGGCAACCGCGATATCGTCAATGCGATTGTGGTGGCGCTCACGCAGGCCGATGGTTTCATTCAGAAGCGCGGCTATGTGTATGAACTGCTGCTGCTGCGCGATCTCAGCACAGGCACGACCTCAGCCTTCCCCGCCCATCAAGCCAGCGCCCAGGTGATAGAGGCTCCGGCAGTCTCTGCCTCACCGCTGGACACCCTGCGCTCCATGAGTGGGGATGATTTTGAAGACGAGCCGGCGGTGGGGCTGGCGGGCATCGATGATGACTTTGAAGAAGACGACTCGTATTACGAAGATGGCGATGATTTTGATGATCCCGACAGCACGCCGCTTGATCCCGCCGCGCTGATGAAAGGTGATTCGCTGTCAGGCGTCGATGTTGATCAACTGCGAATCGCGCTGACGCAGGCCAAGCAGCAGCGCGATTTCCCACGCCAAATGCAAATTCTCAAGGCCATCGGCAAGGTGCAGGTCAAGCAGGACAAGACCAACGAGGCCATCACAACCTATAACGAGGTCTTGAGCCTGCACGACACCATTGGCGATGATGAAGGCACGCTGGAAACGCTCGATATGCTCTCGGCTCTGCTCGTCAAATCCGGCGAAGCGCCCGCCGCTGTCATGCACGCCACACGCGGCATCGCATTGGCCGAGGCGCAGCATGATCGGGAGACCAAGACGCATCTGCTGCTGACATTGGGCGATGCCCGCCAGGATCAGGGCGAAGCCGATGCCGCGATGAAAGCCTATTCGCAGGGCCTGGAACTCACCCGCGAATTGGGAGATCGTCAGAGCGAGGCGATTGCGCTGTATAAACTGGGCTATACCTATCTCGACAAGAATGACACGGAACAGGCGCTGCATTCGCTGGAGCAGGCGCGGGAACTCTTCAAAACCCAGGGCCGCCGCAATTATGAGGGGCGCGTGCTCGGCGCGTTGGGGACAGCCTACAGCGATCTGGAACGCTGGGCGGAGGCAATGAATTATTTCCGCTCGGCCCTCTATATTGCCCGCGAGGTGGCGGATCGTCCGGAAGAAGCGCTGCAATTGGGCAATCTGGCCCGCGCTCAGGTGGAGGCTAAGCAACTCCCGGATGCGCTCACCAGCTATCGTCAGACGCTGCATCTGGCGTATGTCAGCGGCGATGATGCGGAAATTGTCAGCGTGATTGTGGATCTGGTGGAGTTGATGCAGCGCAGCCCGCGCCTGCTGGATATTTGCGACCTGCTCTTAAAAGACGCGCTCAAGCATGATCCGCATGATCGTGATCTCCAGCGCCTGCAAGATGAGGTCAATATGCAGCGCACCCAGGCCGCTGCACGCGGGGTCGCGCAGGCGGCTGTCAATGGCAGCGCCCGCGATTACGCCGCCAATGCCTATGCCTTGCTCGAAGCGTAAACCCCTCCCCTGCCCCTCCCCACGTGGTGGAGAGGGGTTTTTTCTTGTCTGGGAGAGATATTTATGGGGAATTGTAGGGACAAGGCCCGCCTTGTCCGATTATGTGTAATCATTCACCTATCCATGCGACAACGGCCCTTGTAGGGGCAGGATGCATCCTGCCCAAGCCAAATCTCCTACAAATCAATCAGGGCGCGATCCATCGCGCCCCTACAAACCCGCGATTCTCATGGATAGGTGAAT
>DAOTUR010000790.1:0-1610 GCA_034436915.1 Anaerolineae bacterium | reverse complement strand
GCAGCAACTTAAGCAAATCACCCGTCGTCAGCCTCGCTTTTGTCCTGTCGTCAGGGGTTGAAAACCCCTGCCTTGCCTTTTGCGGGACTGAAAGTCCCGCTCAAACCATCTTTTTGGGCTTGTTTCGGCGGGGTTTTCAACCCCGCAACACGGGAGACAGGGACTTTCAGTCCCTGGCGCAAGCGCTTTGGCCGCGTGATGAGGTGGGCGAAGACGCACACTTTGGCCCACAATGAGTACAAAATCCTTAAGTGCATATTGGGCGCGATGCATCGCGCCCCTACGACAATCCCACCTCAAACGAAAATACGGCAGGCCAAACTATGCCATTCTGTATACCTATGCAGCACGCTGCACCCTTGATATAGGCATTGGGCGGATCGGGCGCAGCACGCTGCGCCTCTACATTGAACGGGAGACCTCAGCCCAACCCCTCATTACGACAGGGGTTGGGCTGAGGGGGTTTATCTACTTCCAGCGCTTCTCGACAAACTCAATCGCAGCCAGCAGCTTGTCAATGCCCGCATTCTGATCGCCTTCAATGTGCAGACGAATGACACGGCGGTCATGGTTGCACAGCGCGGTGTAATCGCCAATCGCCTGCGCCATGAACAGCGTGCCAAAGGAGAAAGGATTGTCGGGAATCATCAGATCATGCTCGACAGAGCGCGTGATGAGGAAGAAGACGCCCGTGTTTGGGCCGCCCTTGTGCATCTGACCCGTGCTGTGCAGATAGCGCGGCCCATAGCCCACCGACACCGCCCGCCGCGTCACATGGCGCAAACGGCGCTGAATGGAACGGAGCTGCTCATTGGTCTGTTCATCGGGCGTGAGATAGGCCAGCACTGCGAAGTAATCGCCCGCATGAGTGCTCGCCATCTGTGCTGCTAGAAGTTCGGTGCGGCTTGTCTCGCTGTAGCCGTGTGCGCGGCACATCTCGCGCAGCGGGGCAATGGTCTTTTCATTGCTGTAGAGGCGCACATGTTCGCCTTCCATCAGCAAATCGGTATCAGGCAAGCTGCCATTCTCCTGATACTGCTTCAAGAGTTGGGCGGTGGCTTCTTTGGCCTCGGTCACATTCGGTTCATCGAAGGGATTGAGGGCCAGCATCTGCCCCACAACTGCCGTCGCGTACTCCCAGCGGAAGAATTCGCCAAACAGGGCGTAGGCATCGGGCAGACGCAGCGTCAGGCGTGGATGACCGGCTTCACGCAGCGTTTTGACGGCGTTGTCCATCTCTTCCAGATCGGAGTCGTTGTCCACGCGCAGATACACAAACAGGCGATCCGAGGAGTAGTCATGCGGTTGGCCCACCGTCGCTCCGACAATCGGAATGACGCCTTTGCCTTCTTTGCCGATGCTCTCAGCGATCAACTGTTCGACCCAATCGCCAAAGCTGCTCACAGTGTGTGTGCAGAAGAAGCACACCTTGTCACGGTCTTCGCGGGCCAATGCGCCGATCACAGCGCCCACATACAGCGCCGGATGCGAGGCAGCGGGCATGACTTCGCCGCAGGCTTCAATCATCGCGGAGGTTGTTGTCCAGGCGCGATCCAGATCCACACCCATGAGCGCCGCCGGAACCATGCCAAAATAGCTCAGAGCACTGT
>DAOTUR010000789.1:0-11104 GCA_034436915.1 Anaerolineae bacterium | reverse complement strand
CCAGCGCTCCCAGTTCATATCCACCACGACGATCTGCGTCATATCCTCGCGCAGCACCCGTTCCAAGGCACGGGTGGCAAGCGGCACATCCAGCCCGATAATGCCCATCTGCTCCAGATGCTGCTCTACCTGTGGATTGCGGGCCACCACGCCCACATCGCGGATGCTGCCCCAGTTGATGCTGCTGGCGGGCAAGCCCTGGCTGCGGCGCAGATGCGCCAATCCGTCCAGCATGGCATTGGCCGCGACGTAGTTGGCCTGACGTGGATTGCCGATGATGGCCGAGATCGACGAATACAGCACGAAAAAATCCAGCGCGATATCCTGGGTGGCGCGGTGCAAATGCCATGCGCCCATCACCTTTGGTTCGACCACCGTCTTAAAGCGCTCTTCGGTCAGCGTGGTCAAAAACGTGTCATCCAGCACCATCGCGGAATGAATGATGCCGCGCAAAGGGGGCATATTCCTCTCGATTCGATCTATCAGAACGGCCACCTGATCTCGATTGGCGACATCGAGCTGAGCCTCAGCGATCTCGGCTCCCTGCTGATGCATTCGGGCCAGCGCCTGCTGTGCCTCGTCCGTCTGCGCCCCACGCCGACTCGCCAGCACCAGATGCCGCGCCCCCTGCTCAACCATCCATTCCGCCGTTGCCAGCCCAAAGCCGCTGAAGCCGCCCGTAATCAGATAGGTCGCCTCGGCGGACAGCAGTGACTGTGACCCGACATGACGCCGCATCTGGATCGGCTGATCGAGCATATCGATGGCAATTTTGCCGATGTGCCGTGCCTGACTCATATGACGAAAGGCTTCAATCACCTCACCCGCCGGATACACCGTCGTCGGGATGGCCTTGAAATGCCCGTCGGCAAACAACTGTTGAATCTCCTGCATCAGCGCTGTGAGCAGCGCAGGCCGTTTCAGCCCGATAATGTCGATATCAACGGCGGAAAACGTCAGATTGCGATCAAATACGGCCATCGCCAGATGCTTATTCTGGATGATATCGCGCTTGCCAATCTCGATGAAGCGGCCAAATGACGCCAGCAGATTGAGGCTGCACTCCAAAAATTCATCCGGCAGCGAATTCAATACCACATCGACGCCTTCGCCGTGTGTCCAGTTCAGGATGTCATCTTCAAAGCGCAGTGAGCGCGAATCCGAGACGTAATTTATGCCGAGTGATGTGAGCATGTCGCGCTTGGCCTGCGATCCGGCGGTGGCGAAGATGTGTGCTCCGGCCCACTGCGCCACTTGCACCGCTGCCAATCCCACGCCGCCCGCCGCTGCATGGATGAGCACGCGCTCTCCCGGCTGCAACCGCGCCACATGAATCAGGCTGTAGTAGGCCGTCAGAAAATTGATGAAGTTGACGCTCTCGGCAAAGCTCAGAGTGGGCGGCTTATGGACGACAAAATGAGTCGAGATCGTGCTGTAGGAGCGGAAACAGCCCTGCCCCTCTGCCGCCACCACCGGATCGCCGACCTTGAAGCGCGTGACATTCTTGCCGACGCGCACCACCTCGCCCGCGCATTCCAGGCCCAACTCGCTGCCAAAAAATGTCTGACTGAGATAGCGCTGTGGCAGCAGGCCGAGCGCCTTCATCAGGTCTTTGAAATTGAGGGCGCTGGCATGAACACGAATCTCAATCTCATCATCGCCAGGGGCCACACGCTCCGTCTGATCAAAATAGAGATTGTCCAGCGTCCCCGCCTCGCTGATTCGCAGCACACACGGTTCGGCTGTCGTCGTCGCGGCAAAATCATCCGAGGCAGGCGGCACAGCGGCGAGGCGGCGCACCGAGCGGCCATTAGCCCGCAGCATGAGTTCCGTCTCTGTGCCCTTTGACAGAATCGCCTCAATCAGCATGGGAATCAGCACGATATCGGGCTGTGCGGACAGATCAATCAGCAGCGGATTCAGCAACGGGTGCTCGTTGGCGATCACACGCCCCAGGCCAATCATACCCATCTGCCCAAAGCCATGCAGCGGCTCATTCGCATCGGCTTGATATGCGCCGCATGTGATCAGCGCCATCCGTTCCAGGCGATCAATGCCGTGTTCGGTGAGGGCCTGGATGAGCGCCAGAAGTGTGTTGGCATGTGTCATGCCTGCTTCATAATCAGGCGCGTAATCGTCGGATATAGCGGCGTCGCCAGCCAGATAGATCACCCCTTGAATCGGATCAGCAGCAGACTGCTGAATCAGTGCAGGCATTGAGGCCGCGTCATAGGCATGAACAGGCGTCAGGCGGTGTCCAGCGGCGCTCAACTGCGCCATCAATGGATCGGCAATGCGCGGTTGAGTCCCAAGCAGCAGCCAGTGAATCGGCGCGATCACGTCTGTTGCACTGTCATCGGTCAATTCCCATGCCAGCTCATAAAACCAGCGGTTGATGAGGCTTTCGCGGCGTTTTTGATCGATCACCTGGCATTCAAAGCCGATGATTTCGGCGGCAATCTCGCCCTCCGGCGTGTACAACACCAGATCGCCCACCAGCACCGCGTTATCCTGGCGGCTTAGGCGTCCCACGCTCCACACCTCGCCGCCCACAGGCCGATACCAGCGCACCTGACGAATCCGCGTCGGCAGATATGTGCCGTAATCATCATCGCGCTGCATCATGCCGAGCAGCGATTGGAAACAGCCATCGAGCAGCGCTGGATGCAGCCAGTAGTCCCCGATGGACACTAACGCCTCATCGGATACCTTCACACGGGCCAGGACACAACCCTCAAAGCGATACATCTCACGCACCGCCTGAAACAGCGGCCCATAATTGAGATCATGCCGCGCAAACTGCTGGTACATCTGCTCCGACGATATTCCCACTGTGGCGCTGGCCCGCAGCGCCGCCAATGCGGGCAAATCGGGGCGCGGTGTGGTGTGGGCTTCGGTGAGGATTTTAGCGGTGGCATGGCGTGACCAGCGCGTGATATCACTGCGATCCGCGCCAAAGACCGTCAGCGATTTTTCTATCGGATCGAGCACCAGACGTGCCAGACTGGTTGGAGCCAGCACCAGCATCTTATGAAACTGCACATCCTCCAGCGTGATCGCGTGCGTGCGATCCTGCACATGGGCCAGCATCATCTCGATATACCCCGCCGCCGGAAAAATCGCCGCCTGCCCAATGCGATGATCGTACAGATACGGCAGCAGATACGGCGTGAGTTCGGCCATCCAGACCGGCTCAGGGGCCGCGAGGCTCGTCTGCAAAATGGGGTGCAGAAACGGGCCGACCCGATCCATGTTTGAGGCGGCTGTCTCCGTCCACAGCACGTCCTGACGCCACGCATAGCGCGGCAGAGGTACGCGCTGGCCTGCGGGATACAGGACATCCCAGGCGATGTCATGCCCAAAGGTGTAGAGCTGGCCGAGGGCGGTCAGCAGCGTTTCGGCGCTGGCTTGCTGGCGATGAAGCGAGGAGACGGCGATGCCATCTGTCTCACCCAGGATAGCGCGAATATGCGCGGCCAACGCCGGGTGCGGGCCAATTTCGAGGAAGGTGTCATAGCCATCGTCGCGCATGGCTTCCACAGCCGCCTGAAACAGCACCGCCTGAGCATTGTTGCGCCACCAATAGTCAACTGTCTGTTCAGCGCCGCGCATCTGCATCCCACTGACGCTGGAATAGAGGGCAATCTGCGGTGTCTGGGCGGTGATATCGGCAGCGGCGCGATAAAAATCCTCTTTGATGGCGCTCATCTGGTGACTGTGATAAGCAACATCGACCTGGAGAAAGCGATTGAAGATGTTCTGCTCCATCAACTGTGCCGCCAGGACGGGCATGAGATCAGCATCGCCCGCCAGCACGACGGATTGGGCGCTGTTCACGGCGGCAATCGAGACACGATCCGCCCTGTCGGCAATGAAGGCGCGGGCGTCGACCTCAGTCATGCCTACCGCCACCATCATACCCTGCTTCACAAGCCGCTGCTGTAACTGGCTGCGATGGTAAATCAGCCGCACCGCTGCCTCAAACGTCAGACTGCCCGCCGCCCACGCCGCCGCAATCTCGCCCACGCTGTGGCCCATGATGCCATCGGGCCGCAACCCATAAGACGCCCACACCTCAGTGAGGGCCATTTGTACGGCGAGATTGGCAGGTTGGGCATGTTGGGGTTCGGTCATCGGACGTGGATTGTCGGTCTTGAAGGCATCAAAGATCGACCACCCGGCCAGGGGACAAAATACGGCGTCAAAGCGGGCAATCGACGTTCTGAAAATCTCGTTGGTCAGCATGTCCGCTGCCATGCCCCACGATTGAATGCCCATGCCGCTGTAGACATAGGCCAGCTTGTGCGGGCGATTGGCAAGCGTGCGCCCCTCGACCACAAATGCTGATTTTTCCTGCTCGGCTGCCGCAGACAGACGCTGGCGCAGGTCGTCAAGCGACCCCGCCGCAATCGCCAGACGATAATCGTGATGCGGTCGTAAGCGGGCGCTGGTATAGCCGTAATTCAACAGCGAGATATCGGGATGGGCCGCAAGATGATCGGCATGGCGGCGGGCCAGTGCGTGCAGCGGCTCATCATCGCGGGCCGACAGCACAAACAGATGAGGAGCCTGCATCGGGCGCGAAGCGGGCTGCGGCCCCTGGCGCACATCACGCAAAATCGCGTGAGCATTCGTGCCACCGTAGCCGAAGGCATTTACCGCCACATATAGCGGCTGATCGGACACGGCGAGCAGCTCGGTTTGCAGCGGAATTCGCAGACGCAGCGCATCCAGATCAATATGCGGATTGACGGTTTTGAGGTGCAGATGCGGCGGAATCGCCTGATGTTGCAGGCACAGCACGGCTTTAATGATACTCGCCACGCCCGCCGCCGCTTCCAGGTGGCCGATATTGGTCTTCACCGACCCGACCCAGCAGCGCTCCTCAAGGCCGCGCCCCAGTGACAGGACAGCCCCCAACGAGGCCATCTCTATCGGATCGCCCACCGCAGTCCCTGTCCCATGTGCCTCGACATATTGAATATCACGCGGCGAGATTCCCGCCCGCTGATACACTTCGCGCATCAGGCTGGTCTGGGCATCGCCATCAGGTACAGAGATGCCGGGCGTGTGCCCATCCTGATTGACGCCTGTCCCCGCGATCATGGCATAGACATGGCTGTCGTGGGCGTCCTCCGCCCGCTTCAGGATGACGACACCCGCCCCTTCGCCGCGTGCATAGCCGTTGGCCCGCTCATCGAATGTTTTACAACGGGCATCAGGCGAGAGATAGCGGCCTTTGCACATCGCAATCGCAAATTCCGGGCGAAACATGAGATTGACGCCGCCGACAATCGCCATATCGCACTCATGATTCAGCAGCGATTGGCAGGCCAGATGCAGCGCTACCAGCGAGGATGAGCAGGCCGTATCAACGCTGATGCTCGGCCCGTGAAGATCGAAGGCGTGAGAGATGCGATTCGCCAGCATGGTCATGGTGGTGCTCACGCCCGTATGTCCCATGATCGTATCGCGGTTGTGAATGCTGAGCTGCTGCCCCATGTTGTCCATCGTAAACGCGCCGATGAAAACCCCGGTGCGCGGGATGAGGCCATCGGTAGGCCGCGAACGCGCATCTTCCAGCGCCTCCCACACCACCTTCAGGAGCAAACGCTGCTGCGGATCCATGCGTTCGGCTTCTCGCGGGGTGATGCCAAAGAAGGCCGCATCAAACTCAAAGATCGATTCACTCAGGAAGCCGCCCTGACGGATATACATCTTGCCCGGCATCGCTGGATCAGGGTCATAGTAGCGCTCACTGTTCCAGCGATCCGCCGGAACATCCACGATGGCATCAACGCCATTGGTGAGGAGCGTCCAGTAGCTGTCAGGAGTCGTCACGCCGCCAGGAAAACGACAGCCCATCCCAGTGATTGCTATATCCGGCACGTTTAACACACCTTCCATGATGACAGCGGATTTATTGAATGACAACGTAGGTTGTCTTTATAGGATCATAGATCGGGAAAACATAGGATGCGATGAGGGTATATGCCCGATCAAAAACAGAATTATGAGTCAGATATCGTATACATGATCCCCATTCAGACAGGATCAATACCACAACACGCTCTGGAGCGGCGTCCAGAGTACCTGTCACTATAATCATTCTAGCGGATAAGGGTAAGGTTGCCGCTTAATGTTTAGATGTTTTGTGCAATTCACGGTGAGGGCGATTCCCATAGGATCGCCCAGGCACAGCGCATGATGTTTAAGCATTGGTATGAAAATGCGGCAGCACATCGCGGGCGATCATCTCCAGCCCGGCCAGATCATCCAGATCGAGCCATTGCAGCAGCAGGCGTTCGACCCCGGCATCTTGCCACTGATGCACATGCTCAATGAATTCGGAGGCTGTGCCGACAGTATGCCCCTGCGTCCACAAGTCCGTCGTTGTCGAGACACCTGCCCGCTGCAATTTGTCCTTTAAGTCAGCCTCGTTTTTGCCAAACACGGCGTGCGTTGCGACTGAACGCTTGACATCGGTAGGCGCACGGCCTTCCTGAATGATCAGGTCGGTCAGGAGAGCATTTGTCGTCTTAAAGGTCTCGATGCTGGAAAACGCATAGTTCCACTCCCGCGCGTATTTCGCGGTCAGCGGCAGGCTTTTCTTGGGGCCGCGTCCGCCAATCAGGATCGGCGGGCCGCCTGCACGCTGCGGACGCGGCAGCAGCATGGCGTCATGCAGCGAGAAATGCGGGCCGTCATAGGTCACAGGCGCATTGCTGTTGAACAGGTGCGAGGTGATTTCCAGCGCGTCATGCAGCATCTCAAAGCGTGTTTTCATATCATAAAATGGGATGCCATAATCATGATGTTCCCGCTCGTTCCAGCCTGCTCCCAGGCCGAGCACCAAGCGTCCGCCGCTGAGATCATCGATCTGTGCCGCCATCCGTGCCGTCATGACCGGGTGACGGAAGGTCACAGGCGCGACCATCGGGCCAAATTCGATGCGCTTGGTGTGGCTGGCGGCATACGTCAGCGACACCCACAATTCCAGTGAGTCCTCATCGGGCGGCGTGGGATTGACGATATGATCGGAGCGAAAGACATGTTGAAAGCCAAAGTCCTCAGCCGCCTGCAAGATCGCTTTCCAACGCGGCCAGTTCAGCCCCATCTGACCTTCGAGCATAATTCCGATGTGCATGATAACCCTCTCATCTTCAAAAAAAGTATTCATCATCAAGACGCGGCCAGAGCAAAAGACCATACGGCTTGTTCAACATCGACAGCACCCTACAAGCTACAGCAGATCGTGTTCAACCTAAGTTTTGGATAGGTTTTGCCGTGCGTCGTCAGGGGTTGAAAGTCCCTGGCGATAGAGCAAGAATGGTCTTGTTGAGCGATCCAAAACTCAGGTTGTTTAACGTGTCTTTTATAGATGCCAGGGGACAATATCGCTCGATAGATCAGACATTCTCTAAACCCTGGCACTTCTGTGGAGGGTTTTTCTGAAATTTCAAGTTCGGATCTGACGTTCAATATCCCCTTATTATCAAATCAGATGCACAATCTAGAACATATTTTCCCTATAAACCCTCCATTCTTACACCAATGCTGTAAAATAGAAGAGACGCACAAAACAAGTATGTCATTTTAACGATAGAGCCGTCACGGAGGCGCTATGCAGCAAGAGTATATCGAGATACGCGGCGCACGAGAGAACAATCTCAAGAATATCTCTCTTCGCATCCCCAAACGCAAGATTACCATCTTCACAGGCGTTTCGGGGTCAGGCAAGTCATCGATTGTGTTCGATACGATCAGCGCTGAAGCCCAGCGCCAGTTGAATGAGACCTTCAGCGCCTTCATCCGCCGCTTTTTGCCGCATTATGCCCAACCGGACGCCGATAGCATTGAGAATTTGTCCACGGCCATTGTCGTCGATCAAAAACGGCTTGGTGGCAACTCACGCTCGACAATGGGGACAATCACCGATATCAATCCGATTTTGCGCCTGCTGTTCTCGCGGGCAGGTCAGCCATATGCAGGCTACTCGTTCGCCTTCTCCTTCAATGAGCCGCCAGGCATGTGCCCGGAATGCGATGGCATCGGTCAGAAGGTGGAGCTTGATCAGAGCAAGTTATTCGATATGTCCAAATCGCTCAATAAAGGAGCGATCCTGTTTCCCAACTTTGCTGTCGATTCGTTCCATATGAAGATGTATACCATGTCCGGCCAGTTCGATAACGATAAGAAATTGGCCGATTACACCGAGGAGGAGTGGAATAATCTTCTCTACGGCAAAGGGTTTAAAGTCGATTTTGGCATCGTCAAGTCCAACTATGAAGGCATCATCGACAAGTTCAATCGTCTTTATATCAAAAAAGACACGGGTGAAATGGCCGAATCGTCGCGGGCCACTGTGGATCGCTTCCTGACATCCGGCGTCTGCCCGCTCTGCAAAGGAAGACGCCTCAATCAAGCGGCTCTGAACTGCAAGATCAACGGGCACAGCATCGCCGATTACTGTGAGATGGAGGTGCGCGATCTCATCCCGGTCTTGCGCCAGATTGACATTCCGGTGGTGGCCCCGGTGGTGGCAAGCGCCATTGATCGCTTGCAGCAGCTTGTGGATATTGGCCTGGGGTATTTGAGCCTGGATCGTGAAACAACCACCCTCTCAGGCGGCGAATCACAGCGTATCAAGATGGTGCGCCATTTGAGCAGCAGCCTGATGGATCTGATTTACATTTTTGATGAACCGAGCATCGGCCTGCATCCGCGTGATGTGCATCGCTTGAATGAACTGCTGCAAAAACTACGCGACAAAGGCAACACCGTGCTCGTCGTGGAGCATGACCGCGATGTCATCCGAACGGCGGATTATATTGTCGATGTGGGGCCAAAAGCGGGATCGCAGGGCGGCGAGATTGTCTACGAAGGCAGCTTTGAAGGATTGCTAAAGGCCGACACCCTCACAGGCCAGTATATGCAGCGCGTATTACCCTTGAAGACGGACTATCGTCAGCCCACAGGCCAGATGTCAATTCGTGATGCGACCTTGCACAATCTGAAACATGTCTTCGTCGATATTCCGATGGGCGTGCTGACGGTGGTGACAGGGGTCGCCGGATCGGGCAAAAGCAGCCTGATCAACGGAGTCTTCCTGGCGCAGTATCCTCATGCGGTAGTGGTCAATCAAGCGACCCTGAGCACATCGACACGCTCGAATCCCGCAACCTATACCGGTATCATGGATGATATTCGCCAGCAGTTCGCCAAAGCCAACAAGGTGAGCGCCTCGCTGTTCAGCTTCAATTCCAAAGGCGCGTGTCCCAACTGTCAGGGCTTGGGCTTCATCTATACCGATCTGGCCTTTTTGGAGCCGATCAAGACGCCGTGCGAAATCTGCGAAGGACGCCGCTTCCAGGATGAAGTATTGGCGCATAAGCTCAGGGGCAAATCGATCAAAGATGTGCTCGATATGACGATTCTGCAAGCCTTGAACTTCTTCGACACGAAGAATTTGAAGAACACGCTGCAAGCCCTGAACGATGTCGGCGTGGGCTATCTGACGTTGGGGCAGCCGTTGAGCACGCTGTCAGGCGGCGAGTGCCAGCGCATTAAATTGGCGAGTGAGCTGCACAAGGATGGCAGCATTTATGTGATGGATGAGCCGACGACGGGTCTGCACATGTCGGATGTCGGGTTGCTGTTGGGCATCATGAATCGACTGGTGGAGGGCGGCAACTCTGTTATCGTCATCGAGCACAACGTTGATGTGATCAAGAATGCCGATTGGATTATCGATCTTGGCCCGGATGGGGGACATGACGGCGGCCAAATTGTGTTTGAGGGGACGCCCATGCAGCTCCTCAGCGCCGAGCACTCGCTGACCGGAGCCTATTTGCGCCAAGAGGCCGCGCCGCAGCGGGCCCGGTAGCGGGATCGTAAAATGCCTGAGTTTTGGATAGCGTTGCTTTTCACCCCTCAGCACCCGACCTCCTCTCCCACAAGGTAATGATTCAGCTATCCATGCGACAAAGGCCGTTGTAGGGGCGCGATCTAAACCTTCGGTGGCTTCGCTCGCGCCCTGATGATTTGTAGGGGATTCAACGTGGTCAGGATGTATCCTGCCCCCTGGACTTTGGCGCTTTGAAGCCACCGCTGCGGGGGTTGGCCGCGGCTGAAATCGTAATCATTCAGCTATCCATGCGATGAAGGCGGTTGTAGGGGTGCGATATATCGCGCCCAGGTGATTTATAGAGAATTTAGCGTGGGCAGGATGCACCCTGCCCCTACAAACTCATGATTCTCATGGATAGCTGAATGATTGCGATAGCGCTGCTGCTGGTGGGTGTCGTGGGTCTGGGAGCGTTATTTATGGTGTCACAGCGTTCGCGCAAATAGCCCTGTCCATAAGAAAAATGCCACTGTAGACCTCGTTCAGCGAATGAATGGGCACTGCAAGATGAGCCTGATTGTCGCCTCCATGCATAAGTTGTTGCATCTGGCCTTCGGTGTTCTCAAGAGCGGCCAACCCTTTGACCCGCATTATTTGGAAAAACGGCTGGCAACCTCTTGACTTTTAACACGGTATCTATGTATGATCGGCTGTCTTTATACCGATCAAAAATCTGTTTAAATGACCTTATTTGGCGTCTGTGGCACGGATGGCCGCCAGAACATCGGCATCAGTGCCCTTGCCCAGTTCAACCCATGCCAGATTCAGCGTCTCGCCGTCCTGGGTGATCTTCGCGGCATAGAGTGTGCC
Source organism: Anaerolineae bacterium (assembly GCA_034436915.1). GTDB lineage: Bacteria > Chloroflexota > Anaerolineae > Aggregatilineales > Phototrophicaceae > JALHOR01. The sequence goes on along the minus strand of DAOTUR010000789.1, from coordinate 387 downwards.
AGCGCTCAGGTCGCCCGCAGCGTCAGCCACAAACTTGTACAGCACGCGATCCGTACCATCATCGCCAAAATAGGCGGTCTTGCTGTCGGGCATGATCAGAGCCATCTCTTTGCTGAAACGACCCATGACATAGCGCTTGGTGACGAGGGTGCCGATGCCATCTTCTTCGAGACCCGCTCACAGGCCCAGGCCGCCATCTTTGAATATGTCATGGTGTTTTACAAGCGCACCCGCTGCCATTCCCGTCTGGGCTATCTCAGTCCAGCGGCCTTTGAAGCCCAATTTCAGAGACAATTTTTGTGTTCATAAAAACGGCTCACTTTATGTAGAATCTGGTGCCTTGCAGAGATGAACCAGATGAAAGATGCTCTTTTCACGGCTCATTTC
>DAOTUR010000788.1:0-3911 GCA_034436915.1 Anaerolineae bacterium | reverse complement strand
CGGCGGTCAACATCGGACGCCGGGCGGCGGTCATTCCGCCATACGCGGTGTGTGTTTTGGGTTTCAATCCCGCCATAACTGCAAGCCCCCGCCTTTAGGCGTGGGGTATCTGACATCAGAACGGCAGTCCAATTTTGAAATCCAATCGATAGCATAGACAGAACCTTTCTAATGGCCTTCTTATGGCAAAGCGCCTTGTTTGCGCTTATGGTTGATAAGGATATTTGGCGATACGAAGATCGGTCTTTCGAACCGAAGGAGTCTTCCCATGGCTTTTGAGCTCCCTGCTCTGCCGTATGGTTTCGATGCCCTCGAACCCCATATCGATGCACGCACAATGGAAATCCACCACGACAAACACCACAAGGCGTATGTCGATAATCTCAATGCTGCCCTCGCGGGGACGGAATGGGAAAGCAAATCCATCGATGAGGTGGTTCGCAACATTGACCAGATTCCCGAAGCCAAGCGGACTGCGGTTCGCAACAATGGCGGCGGACACTGGAATCACAGCCTGTTCTGGCAGCTTCTCAAGCACAATGACAACGGCGTCCCCACAGGCGAATTGGCCGATGCGATCAATGCCTCATTCAGCGGCTTTGACCAATTCAAAGAGCAGTTTGGCACTGCCGCCAAGACGCGCTTTGGCTCCGGTTGGGCATGGTTGATCGTCGATGGTGGCAAGCTCGCCGTGACCAGCACCCCGAACCAGGACACGCCGCTCATGGAAGGCAAGACGCCGATCCTGGCCCTGGACGTGTGGGAACATGCCTACTATCTCAACTACCAGAACCGCCGCCCCGATTACATCACCCAGTTCTGGAATGTGGTGAATTGGGATAAGGTCGCGCAACTGTACGCTGCCGCGAAGTAAATCACGGCCTCACATCCTATGCAGAAAGGCGCTACAATCGGAGCGCCTTTTTGTATTTTTGAGCGTTTTTAGAGGACAAAATCATGTCTTTTCAGGAGACATGTCCTCTCATTTTTATCGCTAGATGGTTATGATACAACCTGTTTTTGATCCCCTTTAAGGAGATATCCCATGTCAGAGTTTCGTATTGAGCGTGATTCGCTCGGTGAAGTGAAAGTGCCTGCGGGCGCGTATTATGCCGCCCAGACCCAGCGTGCGATTGATAATTTCCCGGTCAGCGGCCTCAAACCCTGGCCCGCGTTCATCTGGAGCATGGCGACGATCAAGCGGGCCGCCGCCGAAGTGAACCGTGATCTGGGCCTGCTCGATCCCAAACTGGCCGATGCCATCATCCAGGCCGCTGATGAGATCATTGCGGGTAAGCTGCGCGATCAATTTGTGGTCGATCCGTTCCAGGCGGGCGCAGGCACGAGTCACAATATGAATGTGAATGAGGTCATCGCCAACCGCGCCAATGAAATTCTCGGCTTTCCGCTCGTCACCGACCAGAAGAAGCCCGTGAATCCCAACGATCATGTGAACATGGCGCAGAGCACCAACGACACCATCCCCACCGCGATTCGCCTGGGCGTGCTGTGGCGTCTGGATGAACTGACAGCGACATTAGATCATTTTGCTGCCGTGACGCGCAAAAAAGCCGACGAATGGAAAGATATCGTCAAGACGGGCCGCACCCATGTTCAGGATGCTGTGCCGGTGCTGGTCGGCCAGGAGGTCGGCGCGTGGGCTAAAGCGATTGAGCGCAGCAGCGAAAAAGTGAAGCAGGCCGCAGAAGGTCTGCGTCGTCTGGGGATTGGCGGCACAGCGGCAGGCACAGGCTTGAACGCGCATCACGATTATCACGCCAATATGGTCAAGGTGCTGTCGCGCCTGACGGGAATCACGCTGTACGAATCGGACGATCTGTTTGAGTCGATGCAGTCGATGCAGGATGCCACCTTCTTCTCTGGCTCTCTCCGCACCGTCGCCCAGGAATTCACCCGTATTGCCAATGATATTCGGCTGCTCTCCGCAGGCCCGACGACAGGTATTGCCGAGATGACCTGTCCGCCCGTGCAGCCGGGTTCGTCGATTATGCCGGGCAAGGTCAATCCGGTCATGGCCGAGATGCTCAATCAGACGATGTATCACGTCATGGGCAGCGATCATGCTGTGACGATGGCGGGGATGGCGGGCCAATTTGAACTCAACGTCATGATGCCGATCATCGCGCACAATCTGAACGAAATGATGCAGGTCATGATTGGCTCCATCGGGGCCTTCACTGATAAGCTGATGGTGGGCCTGATTGTGAATCGTGAAGCGTGCGAAAAATGGCTGTCGCGCAACCCGATTCTTGTGACCGCGCTCAACCCGATCATTGGTTATAACAATGGCGCGGCAGTGGCGAAGGCCTCGCTGAAGGAGGCCAAAACCGTGCGCGATGTTGTGCTGGAAATGGGCCTGATGGAGGCAGAGGCGCTCGATAAGGCGCTCGATGCGCGGGCCATGACCCAGGGCGGTATCCACGCAGGCGGCGGCGCAGGGGGCTAATTCTTAACCCCACCCCACCCCACCCCTGCCCTGCCCTCCCCACTGCGTGGAGAGGGCAGGGGTGGGGTTAAGACCAATTCCGCATCATTGGTTCTATTCCAAATACGTCATCTCCCTTATCATTATTCTTCGTTGAACTCAAAAAATCTCTCTTCGTTGTGTCCATATAGATGTCAATAGGTCTCAAATGTCAGATGAAGCTGTTATTCGTCGTGACCCGTATGCCGCGCTGCGCTTTCGGGATTTTCGGCTGTTGATTGCAGGCCGCTTTATCGCCCAGGTGGGCGAAATGATGGTCAGCGTAGGGGTAGGCTGGGAGCTGTATGAGCGCACACATGATGCGCTTGCGCTGGGACTTGTGGGGCTAGTGCAGGTGATTCCGGTGATTTTGCTCTCTGTGCCAGGGGGCTATATCGCGGATCGTTATAACCGCAAATGGATCACACTCATCTCGCAGTTGGTGCTCATTGTCTGTTCTTTGGCTCTCATGGTCATTTCGCTGACAAAAGGCTCCCTGCCTGTGCTGTATGGCATTCTGGCGCTGATTGGGGCGGCCCGCGCCTTCAACAATCCGGCTGAAGGGGCCTTGACACCGCAGATGGTGCCCCCTGAGCATTATTTCAGCGCGGCAACATGGAATTCCACCGTGTGGCAGATGTCCGCGATTCTGGGGCCAGCGGTAGGCGGCCTGCTCATTGCGGTGTCAAATCAGGCCGCTCTGGTGTATGGGGCCAATGCGCTGGCCGGATCAGTGCTGGTGAGCGTGCTTCTGCTCTTGCGCAGCAAAAGGCCGCAGTATGATCGGCCTATCGAGACACCCATTGAATCAATCCGGGCGGGACTGTCATTTGTGCGGCGCTCCCAGGTGATTCTGGCGTCGATCACGCTGGATATGTTCGCCGTGTTGTTTGGCGGCGCGACGGTTTTGCTGCCTGTCTTCGCCAAAGATATTCTGCATGTGGAGGCGGCGGGCCTGGGCATCCTGCGGGCTGCACCGTCGATTGGGGCGCTGGTGATGGCGGTGTTTATCGCCCGTCGTCCACCGTTTCAACGGGCGGGGCGCACGTTGCTGATTGCGGTGGCTGGCTTCGGGATTGCGACGATCCTGTTTGGCCTCTCGACATCATTCTGGTTGTCGGTCATCATGCTGGCTGTCCTGGGCGCACTGGACAATATCAGCGTGGTGATCCGCCATACGCTGGTGCTGACGCTGACGCCGGACGCCATGCGCGGACGGGTGGGCGCGGTCAACAGCATCTTCATCGGCGCATCCAATGAACTCGGCGGCTTTGAATCAGGCGTTGCAGCGGCGATTCTGGGGCCAGTTGGGGCAGTGGTCTTCGGCGGGATTGGCACGCTTCTCGTCGTGGGGATTGTGACCCGTGTCGCGCCCCAACTGCGGCGTTTTGGCGTTTTAGGGGCATAATGAATCGGGCTTGATATA
>DAOTUR010000787.1:0-4433 GCA_034436915.1 Anaerolineae bacterium | reverse complement strand
ACGGCTATACCTACCAGAAAAGACAAGGCGCTCTCCCTCCCCATGCCTAAAGGCAGGGGTCTCTCGCGCCGATTCGATGATTCGCCTCGCCTTCCCTATTGGGCATTCTAGTTCACGTTATCCAGAAAGGAGTTTCGGCGTTCTCGCTCATCTCAGAACGATAGCCTGCGCCGAATGATTCTATGGTTGATATTCTCGTCTCAGAACAAGGGCAGGTCACGCTTGTGCAGGTGCAGGGGCGTGTAGACAGTATGACAGCCAATCAGTTGGGCGAAGCCCTGACCAAAGAGATTGACGGCGGCAGCATCAACGTGGTGCTTGATCTCAGCAGCGTTGATTATATGAGCAGCGCCGGATTGCGCGAAATTGTCACGGCGTTGAAGAAGGCCAAACGCGCCACAGGCGATCTGCGCCTCGCCCAGCCGTCGGATCGCGTGCGCGAAGTGCTGGAAATGGCCGGTCTCGATACGATTTTTCGCATTTACACCTCCCAGGCCGAGGCTGTGGGCAGTTTTTAGTCCGCAGCCGCATGGGGGAGCCTGTGACGACCATGAGCAGCCAACAACACACCCTGCGTGTGCCGGGAGAATTACCACAAATCCAAGTCCTCTGTGATTTTGTGATGAATGTGGCCCAAACAGTGGGGATGGGTGATGATGGAATCTACCACTGTCAGCTATCCGTGGAAGAGATTTGTACCAATATCGTTGAGCATGGCTATCACTTCGATGGGGCGGGCAAATCGATTGAGATTGTCTGCGAACAGATCGAAGATCGTCTTCGCATCTCGATCTGGGATGAAGCGCCAGCCTTTAACCCCCTCCTGCGCCCCGATTCCAAGCATCATGCCAGCCTTGATGACATCATGCCGGGCGGCTGGGGCATCTTCTTCGTGAAAAAATTTATGGCGAATTTGTCTTACCGCTATGAGAACAATCGTAACGGCCTCACGATGGAAAAGATCATCACCAAAGATTAAGACGACGGTGCGGCTCCGGTCTTCCAGCCATCAATATCATCCAGGTTGACCTGTCCATAGGGTGGAAGATAGATATTCGTCGTATTGCCCGCATCATCGGTCTTGATGCACACCTGCGCGGTTGAGGGCAGATCGGCGCGGCGCGTCAGCATCACCGCCTCTGGATTGAAGAAGTTCCAGGCGGCGCGTGAAATATCCTCGACGATGGGCCAGGTGCGATTATAATTCTGAAAGCCCTCGGCGGTCTTCTCCCAGATGAAGATGGAAATCACATAATGATGTCCATTCGGGGAGAAGACAATGCCCGCATTGCCCGTCACCTCCCCCACCCAGCCATTCTTCTGTGCAAAGCGCGTTCCAGCGGGCATCCCCCCCTGGATCAAGCGATTCAGCTCCAAACCCGTCATCAACTCGATCATGCGCTGGCATTCTTTGGGCGTAAATTCGCCAGCAGGATAGATCGCCAACAGGCCGGAGTCATGGTAGGCGCAGTCATAGATGAGCGTGAACATGCTGCCCAGGTCTTCAGCAGTAACTTGATTGAAGGGGTCAGGATCGGTGTTGTGGGTCGGGTCGGGCTGCGTCGGAGGAGCCTGTACCGAGCCAAGCTGCTGATCGGAGCCATCGACGAAAGGCGCATTGAGATAGGTGTTGCGAATGCCGATGTGTTGCAGCATGTCGATCACATCCTGCAAGCCCTTGAAAATATCCTTCCCGCCCAGAATATCTGACATAATCAAATTCGAGGTTGAATTTGAGCTGCACAAGATCGAGTTCGCCATCAACCACGCATCATCCTGGCTCGGCTCGCGGCTGATGGTGCGGAAATAATCCATCAGAATGGCGACTTTGGCGGTGCTGGCGGCGGTAAACGCCACATTCCCCTGAATATTGATCTCTTCGCCTGTGGTCAAATCCTGGATATACACCGACGCGACGGACGTTTGTCCATCATAGATGAAGCCGACAGAATCGAGATACGCCAGAATCAGACGCTGGAGGGAACTCAACGTGGCAGTTTGCCCCTGCCCCTCGATGAGCGGCAGTTCCAGCGAGCGATTGCTGGAGCGGCGCAGCGCCTGATCGACCAGCCGCATCGCTTCGTCGATATCCATGATGTAGCCATCGCCGCCGCCAAAGACGGTCAGCGTCTGCACATCGAAGCCCGTGTTTTCGCCCGGATGATCGTAGCGTATGGCATCATTTTCGAGTTCTGTCCGCAGCGCTGTCGTCTGGTAATCCGCGATGAGGGGCATATCGCGCACCACCGTCTCTTCCTGGCCCAACAGATAATTGAGGAAGCGCTGCCAGAAACCGCCGCCCGATTCGCTGGCAGCGGCGGCCTCGGCGAACATGGCGGGCGTGCTGGGACGGAAGCCCACCGTATCCGGGTTGAGATTGATCGGATAGCCCTTGTAGTAGAGCGTCACGGGTTGGGCATAGGCTTCTTCAACGGCGGCCTCCGCTTGATCCTGCGGCAGCCCGCCGACGCTGACCCCGGCCACTGAGATGCCGACGGGAAGCTGGCTCTCGCGCAGGCTGAAATTGACGAGCTGATAAATCAGCAACCCCAATGCGCCAAGCATCAGCGCCAGCGAGAGGAAGAACAGGAGTGGAACCCCTTTGCGGCGGGTTTTCATCAGCTTTGCCATGTGTGCTGCTCCCAGAGACGTTTGGCCTGCTGGATGGCCTCCGTATGAAAGCGCACCAGCGGCGGGAGTTGATGGAGAGGAAACCAGCGGTAGGCCAGCAGTTCATAGCTCAACACACCGACGGCATCTACTGTCTGGCACAGATAGGCCAGATCGAGATGATTATAGATCGTCTTTTCGGCCACGATGATGGCAAGGGTGTGGGCCTGGATGCTCAGTTCTTCGCGCAGTTCGCGCAGCACCGCTGTTTGCGGGTCTTCATTATTATCGACCCAGCCCCCCGGCAGCCCCCAGGGAATGCGCGGATGAAACACATGTTCCACCAGCAGCACCTCGCCCGCCTCATTGAACAGGACGCCGACCACGCCCATTGAGTATTTGGGGCGAAAGAAGCGGTAGACGGGAAATGACAGCGTGATCAGGCCCGGCACACGGCTGATACTCAGAACAAAACGCTGTTGCAGCCGTTCGAGAAATCCATGCATAGAATATCACCTCGATAAGGGGTGAGTGTAAGCAGGCGAAGCGCAGGCGTCAATTGTGGGTCTGGCGAACAGGCGCGATTGGGCGGACACAGCCCTTTGGCATTCCGCCGTAACTGCGTCATAATGATGTGCATAATCATCTCATGAGGGGCAATGGGCGAGATGGCACGAATTTTTATCAGTTACAGCCGCGTGGACAAAGAATTTACCGAACGCTTTGAGAAACGTCTGAAACGCATGTTCCCGGATGTGGACATGTGGTATGACGCGCATCTGTATGGCGGGCAAAACTGGTGGCCTGAGATTCTCAGCCAGATTGCCCAGTGCGATATTTTCCTCTATCTGCTCTCGAATGAATCGGTCACATCGCCCTATTGTCAGGCGGAGTTTACCGAGGCGCGGCGGCTGCAAAAGCGCATCATCACCGTGCAAATTCGTGATCGTACCAAGCTGACGGATGATCTCGATGATATTCAATACGTCGATCTCAAGAATGGAGTCGATGATGCCGATGGCATTGCCAGCCTGAGCGGGGCGGTGCGCCTGCAACTGACGCAGATCACGCGCAAACGCCCGCTGTGGCAGCCCACCACGCCCAAACCTCTCACCCCGGCCGAACAGGCGCGCTCCGTCAATACGCCGGATGTTGATACGCCGACGCTGCGGATCCATGCGCCTGCGCCGAGCATGGAGGGCGGCCTGCCCAAGATCGTGCGCGATGTGCTGATTGGCGTGATGGTGACGGTCATCGGCGGCGTCATCCTGTTTCTTTTGCAGCCGATCTTGCAGCCGAAAGAGGCGACACCAACACCTCCGACCATCCTTGTGGCGCAGGGCAGCACGCCGCGCCCAACAGATACGCCGCTTCCATCCTCTCTCTCGCCCGAACAACTCGCGTCTACACCTGTCGCCTCAAATGCGGCCTGGACGCCTCTAGAGCGTGATGTTAGCGGGGTGACGATGGTGTTAGTGCCAGCAGGCTGCTTTATGATGGGCAGTACCACTGGCAATGATGACGAAAAGCCGGTGAACCAGCAGTGTTTTGATGCACCGTTCTGGATCGACAAGTATGAAGTGACGAATGCTCAGTTTGCGGCCTTCAATGGGGTTGCCGCCAATGCCAGCAACTGGACAGGGAGTAATCGCCCGCGTGAACAAATTTTATGGTTTGAGGCGCGAGATTACTGTGCCAAGCGCGGCGCACGATTGCCGACAGAACGGGAATGGGAATATGCGGCACGCGGGCCAGACGCGCTGGAGTACCCCTGGGGCCGTGCCTGGAACGAGAATAACGTAGTATGGAGTGGAAATTCTAAC
>DAOTUR010000786.1:0-11240 GCA_034436915.1 Anaerolineae bacterium | reverse complement strand
GAACTGGTGAGGCATCCCGAAGTGCCTATCTATTCGTCTCTAACGGAGCCTTCTCAGGCCAAGTCTGGTAAGCACTAGGGCTAAAAGCCCCTCCCTTCAGGGATGGGGATGCTTACTTTTATCAATTCGCAACCATAAAATTCTTATCCTCACCCAGTCTAACAACACCTGGGCACTTCCGCAAGTCGTTTCGAGAAATTTCCGTAAATTTCGATAATCTTCGCAAATCTTCTGGCGATCTCGCACGTTACGCTGCGCAATCTGGCGAAAAACCGAGTAGACTTAAAGAAATATCTCGTATTCGACATGATTTCAGGGTTAAAGCTCTATTCATTCGTAAAAGAGGGCTTTCATTGAACACGCAGAAATCTGCCAGTGCTTATGATCGTCACCAGGCGATCTTAGAGAGTCTCCAGCGCCATGAGAGCGTGCGTGTGCCTGATCTGGCCGAGCAGCTCAATGTCTCAGAGAGCACGATTCGCACCGACCTTGAGACGCTGGATGAGCAGGGCTATCTGGTGCGGATTCGCGGCGGGGCGATTGCCAAAACATCGACGCAAGTGCCACAAGACCATGCGGCTTACCTCGCACATAAGGCACAAACGCACACCGATGAAAAGCAGGCATTGGCACGTTGGGCGGCGGGCTTGATCGAAGATGGCGATGTCATCATGCTCGATGCCAGTTCGACGGTGCTGCACATTGCACCGTTCTTGCGTGATCGCCGCAATTTGACGGTCTTCACCAACGGCATTGATATTGCGCGGGCGCTGGCAAAAGAGCCATCCAATACCGTGATCATCCTGGGCGGCATTCTGCGGCCCAATGGCAACTCGATTACGGGCGGCATCAGCAAGCAGGTCTTGCAGGAGTATCGCATTCAGACGGCCTTTGTCTCATGCAGCGGCTTTTCGCCCGATGAAGGCTTCTTTGAGATGAATCTGCAAGAGGCGCAGATGAAGACGCTCATGCTGCACGCCTCGCAGAAGCGGATTGCGCTGCTCGATTCCAGCAAGATCGGGCGGATTGGCTTGACGACCTTTGGCACGCTGGCGGATTTTCATTATTTTGTGACGGATGAACAGATTCAACGCAGCATGATCGAAGATATCCGCGTGACCGATACACATGTGATTGTGTGCGGCGACCAGACCAGCCGCGCCTATCCGCCATCGAGTGAACGGCGAGCCGTGTATCGCATCGGCTTTGCCAATCTCAGCGAAAATACATCCTTCAGCCGTGATGTGCGGCGCAGCCTGGAGAAGGCAGCGGAGGAGAGCCAGCAGGTCGCTCTCATCCTCGCGGACAATCAGCTTGATTCGCAGGTGGCGCTGCATGTGGCCGATGAACTCATCTCACAGGCGCTCGATCTTGTGATCGAATATCAGATTGACGAAACCACCGGCAATCTGATCGCAAATAAATTTCAGGAGAAGAATATTCCCATCATCGCTGTCGATATCCCGATGGTGGGCGCGGTGTATTTTGGCGTCAATAATTATAACGCGGGCAAGATGGCGGGCCTCGAATTGGGCAAGGCGATCAAAGACAAATGGCAGGGCCACCTCGATACCCTGATCGTACTGGAACAGCAGCGGGCGGGCAAGCTGCCCGCCATGCGCGTGCAGGGGCAGATCGACGGTGTGCTTGAGATTGTGTCGCCGATTCCCACAGAGAATATCCTCCGTATTGACTCTGACAACACGATTGAAGGCAGCTACGACAGGATGTGTCAGGTGCTGTCCCGTCTTCCCGCCACTGCGCGGGTGGCTGTCATCTGCTTTAACGATGATGCCGCCGTTGGCACGCTGCGGGCGGCCCATGAGATGCAGCGCGAACACCAGATGCTGCTGATCGGGCAGGGGGCAGATCGACGGCTGCGGGCTGAGATGCGGAAAACATCAACGCCTGTGGTGGGGGCAACAGCTTTTCGGCCAGAGGATTACGGGCAGTATCTGATTCAACTGGCGCTCGATATTCTCAATGAGAAGCGTGTGTCGCCTGCCGTGTATATGGAGCACTATTTCATCAGCCCAAGCAATGTGGATGCTTACTACCCACTCGATGCAGACCATGAGCCGCCTGCCTCTCCGTGAGGCATAAGGAAAAAAACCGTTTTACGTGGGAGGCGTGGGGCGCAGCACGCTGGTAGGTGTGCAGAACAGCGTGCTGCGCCCTGCCGTATGTCCGTTTGAGATGGGATCGGCGTAGGGGCGCGATATATCGCGCCCCTACAAAAGCGCTGTGACCTATTAAGAACCCATCGTGTCATGCAAAAATTGATTCCATTTCTGCATTATTGCGGAACACGATGTTCCCAACAGAAAGATTTAATCAGCACCAACGGCGGCAAGATCAGCCTCAATCTTGCGGAGTTCCTCTTCGCTGGAGAACGCCGGGCCTGTGAAGCGTTTACTTGCATCTAGCACCCAGTACAGCAGCATGAACAGTGCCAGCGCAATAATCGCCCATCCTGCCAGTTCATTCGGTGGAATGGAGAAGAGAACCGTGATGAAGATGATCCATCCCACCGAGATGATGTTGATGAGGATGCCCCAACGTCCCAGGTTCCAGGGCGATGTTTCTGCCGAGGTGTATTCCCCGCGTTTACGCAGCTTATTGCGGAGATTCAGGAAAATCGGAATGCCATACGCGATGTAAAGCGCGGTTGTGCTGATGGCAACCACCACCGAGTAAATCGTCGCGACCACTGTCAGCAGCACCGCCAGAATACAGGTGATGATGATGGCCCAGATCGGCGTGCGCCAACGCGGATCAATCTGCTTGATGAGTCTATGGCCGGGCATCCCGCCATCCCGCGCAAAGGCGAACCACATACGGCTCATACTCGTAATCGATGACAGGCCGCACAACCACATCGCCACGCCGATAATCACGGCGATGATATGGCTGAACAGGATATTATCGAGATTCGAATAGACAATGTACAGCACAGCGGGCGAATTGGCCGGATCGATGGTCGATGGAATATCGGGGATACGCAGCGTCAGGATGATGAGCATGATATAGCCGACCACAAACGACACCGCCACCGACAGGAACACGCCCCAGGCGCTGTTTTTGCGGGCCATCACGGTTTCTTCCGCCACATGCGCTGAGGCATCGTAGCCCGTGTACGTCCATTGGGCTTGCAGCAGGCCGAGCACGAAGGCCAGCGCAATGCCGCCGCCCGCATACAGCGCCGTCATGCCGGGGATCTGCATCATGATTGATTGCACTGTGACTGACGGGCCAATCGAGAATGATCCGGCCAGTGTTTGCGGATCAACCGTCACCACGCCCTGCGTCAGGAAGCTCAAGGGCTGCTGATGCTTACCAAACAGCAGCAGCAGGCCGCCCATGACGAGGACGCCGCCAATATGCCAGTACACGCTGAAGTTATTCAGGCGGGCCGTGAGCTTGATGCCGAAGATATTGATCAGCGCCTGCGGGATCATGATCAGAATCATGATGATGACCATCGTCGTGACGTTGGTGGTATCAATCGTCGTGTTGAAGATGCGATTGATTGCACCTGAAATGTAAATGGCCGCCGCAAAATCGATGCCTGCCGTGATTGTGACCTGCCCAATCATATTGAACCAGGCTGTCACCCAGGCCCAGCGATGGCCCGCCAGACGATAGGCCCAGAAATACAGGCCGCCCGCCGTTGGATAGGCTGACGCTAATTCGGCCATTGATCCGGCCACGCACAGGACAAAGATGCTGACGAACGGCCAGCCAATGGTGTTGATGATCGGCCCGGCAAACTGTAAGCCATAGCTGAAAAGAAGAATTGCGCCTGTCAAAATGGAGATAATCGAAAAGGAGATAGCGAAGTTGGAAAATCCGCCCATCTCACGGAACAACTGCTGAGCGTATCCCAGCTTATGCAGATCCAAAATATCCTGTTTAATAAGATCTTCTTGTGATTGTCCTGCCATGTTCTTATCCTCCGAGCATAATTTCTAAAATCTCTATTGGCGAGACGCTTCGCTGCTTCCTCCTTTGTATATCATCATTAACAAAAGAAATATAACATCATTTATTTTGCAATAGCAAGGAATCCGCCGATTTGCCTGAGTTTGGTTGTTCAGGCTGTCTTTATGGTGATGGGAGACATGAAGAATCTCAATCAAGCGCGTATAACATCCATTATACGAGGTTGATTTCTGAAACGAGATTCGTGAACACATGCGAGAATGTGTCAATGCACAAGCAACACAGAGTTAACGTTTTTGTTTGGCGTCCTTCACGTTCTTTTCGGTGAAACTAATTCAGACTCAGGATGACACCATTCGGTTGGCGAAATGTCACTGTCAGCGGCCCACCGCGCAGGGTCACGATGCGTACCGCCCCGCTGACCACGACAGAATCAACATCGATGCGCTCTGCTCCCGGTGCGGCAATCGTTCTGCCCGATTGAGGGAAAGCGTTACCGAGGGCGTCTTGCACCGTGATTTCCCCTGATGCGCTCTTCATCAGAAATTCGCCCCCGTCAAAGGTGTCGCTCCACATCACGTACACGGTGTTCCCGCCAACTTTCATCGTCACCAGCGTGGCCGCCTCATTACGGTAAACACGGACACGTTTCGCCCCACTGAACTGCTGAATCACCCGCTGGTACGCACCAAAGGCGGGGCGCTGAGAGCCATCGGCCCGCACCAGCCCCCAGGGTTCGCTCTGGCCAGGCACGAAGTTGTCATCGTACAGGCGGTAAACCGCCATGCGCTCAACATCGGCGGCCAGGGCCAGGGCGCTCGTCTGCATAATGAAATCCGCCTGCTGTTCCAGGCTGACGTTGTAGGGCGCGCTGAGGCCGCCGTTTGGATCGCGGCGCGGACTGGCATTGAACTCTGCCAGCCACAGCTCTTTCCGCCGCAGGCCAAAATTGGTCAGAATGGCCTGCGTACTATTCAGAATGTGGCTGACGCTGCTGGTGGTGAAATAGATGTGCGCGGTCACTCCGTCAAAATAGTGATTGTTGGCGGCGGCATGGGGGTCATCGGTGATGACGCGCAGCAGCCGCGCCAGATAGGGTTCGCGGTTAGCGTTCGCATCATGCCACCAGGTCGTCCCGGCGATCTGAATATGTGCGTTGCGATCAACAGCGCGAGCAGCCAGATAAGCTGTCCGCAGCAGGGGATAATAGTCCTCGACCTCGCCTGCAAATTCGACTGTGCCTTCACCGGGGCGAATATCCGGCTCATTCCAGATAATCCAATCATGCACGCCCATCGGTGCATAATGGCTGACCAGTTGAGTGACGAACATGCCGAAGACATTGCCAGGATCGTTGTAAGCCAGCTCGACGCCTGTAGGGACTGCGGCGGGGTTGCCGTTGCCTGCCCACGCTGGCGTTCCCTTAATCAAACCCACCACCCGCCGCCCGCCGCTGATATCTGCGTCCAGATTCCCCTGCGGCACAGCATTGGTATCAAAGTCGGCTGAACTGTTGGGCTGAAAATTGTACCAGTAGAAGGTGATGCGATCCCAGCTCACACCAAGCGCACTCGCATCGCCAGGGCTGTAGTAGCCCTCAACCACGCCGAACAGCGCTCCCTCTCCCTGCGCGTGGAGTGAAACGCCGCCCAGCAGCGCGATGACGAGCAGTCCCACTCTAAACAGGTTCCGCAGCATAGATGGGTGTCTTTCCTGCGGCATTGAACCGCATAACGATGACCGTTTCACACAATGATTATATGAGGAAGAAAATAAGCCGCAAGGAGTGAGTCATCGCTCAACCCCGTACAGAGGCGCGATACTGACCAGGAGCCATCCCACACAAGCGATGAAAGGTGTTATAAAAATGGCTGAGGGTTTGAAAGCCTGAGTCAAGCGCAATATCGCTGATATTGGCCTCGGTGATAATCAACTGCTGCTGGGCATAGGCGATGCGCTGCTGCGTCAGATAATCAATCAGGCTCAGGCCAAAGGTCTCACGGAAAATACGCATCGCATATGTGGGATGCAAGCCTACCACTGCCGCAATATCATTCACGATAAGTTCTTCCTGAAAATGCGTGCTCATGAACTGCGCCATGCGATGAGCACGCTCGTTGAAAATCTCTGTCGGATGGGCATCAGCCACTTGAAACGAATCAGTCTCTACCGCCTGAGCAAAACGGAAGAACAGCGCTTTGATCTCCATCAATGCCAGCGCCTGTTGTCCCGTTGCCATATCGCTCTCCCATTGACGAAAGAAGCGCTGACCATAAAGCGGCTGATGCTGCGAAAACATCTTGCCCGACAGCAGCGAGAGCAAAAACGGGCGCGGCAGCTCCCAGCGCAAAATATGATCCAGCGGCACTGTGCCCCAATGCACCTGTGTGAACGACTCGAAGCGAATCACCTGATGCGGAATCGCCCCCCAGAACAGCGCCACCTCGCCTGCTGAGATGGTCGTTTGCTGTCCGGCCAGCATATAGGTGAAAAAACCATGCTCAATCGCATTGAGTTCGATCTCGTTATGATAGTGAGGCGGATAAACACGTTCAATGTGCCCGCCCCACACGCGCAGGCCAAAGGTATTAAATTCTGTTTTCTGAAAAGAATTCATAGGATACAGGACAATCACGCTCTGATTCTGGACGAATATTCAGTATCTCAAGCATACACTGGAGAGATGAAATCGAAAAATAGGAGCCGACGATGTTAACAAAACCCTATGACAATGTGCCTTATGTGACGGAACCCACCCCTTATCACCTGACGGCGGAACAGATTGAATTCTTCGATACAAACGGCTATCTCATCCTCCGCAACTGGATTCCTGCTGACATGCTCAAGCACCTGCAAGATGCGGGCGATGCCTGGATCAATCAGGGATGGGATTATCAGCGCAAAGGCGATAACCCGGATCTGGAAGATTTTCGTTTTACGGATCGTCCGAGTGGCCGCGTGATGTTTCGCGTGAATTACCTGCATAACAAAGGTCAAAATGCCTCGCTTGAACTGCTGGGCAGCCCGCAGGTGCTGGCTGTCGCTGAGAGCTTATGTGGCCGTAACTTCGTTCCGACTTATGAATCGATGGTGTTTAAGGAAGAGAAAGACGGCGCACCGATTTTGTGGCATCAGGACGCGGTGCATCCCCGCCAATATCGCATTTTTAATTATGATTTGTATCTCGACCCCTCAACAGCCGATGGCGGTGCGCTGCGCGTGCTGGCGAAGACACAGGGGCAAAAGCAGGATTTTTGCCATCTGGAAGCTGAATACGGCTGGAACCCGCCCAATGTTGTCACTGTCGAGATGCAGCCGGGCGATGTGCTGCTGCACGATGTGATGGTGGCACATGGATCGCCGGAGGTGGAGGGCAAGGCCCGCCGCCGTACCATCTATTATGAATTTCGCGCCGCTGAACAAATCCTGACAGAAGGCCCCTGGGACAGCGAATGGGTGGATCGCCGCCTCCGTCTTGTGCCGATGGGATTGGAGGCGCATCAGGCCGCGTTTCCAGAGAAGGATCAATTCTCATGGACGATTGACCCTCTGTATCGCCCGGATTTCAGTCAGGATCGTGAGCAGGAATTGAAGATCGTTCACCTCATCCATACATCGGGCGCATGGTGCAGCGCAGGCGATACGCCCGCCAAAGCCAAGTCATAAAAGGGTTAATGATTGATCGTTAGGCAAAGAGGTCACGATTTGTGTGATTCATAAAATCGTGTTGGTGTAGGGGCGCCCTGCTCTTGGGCATGGCGTGCCATGCTCCTACAGGTGATTCTTCTTACATTTGAGCACCAAAAGCGGCATCTTGTAGGGGTTTAGCTTCGCTGACTTCGTTCGGCGTGCCAAACCCCCACCTCTACCTAACCCGAATGCCTACAGCCGCCTAATCGCCGGATACCAACACAGGATCGTCAGACTGGAGAAATTTGCTGCGACTCCCCAGGCGAGCGATGATCCACCACAGAGCATAAGTGGCGAAGATCATGAGATAGTCGATCAGCGGGATACGAATGACCTCATTGACCATGAAGGGTTTACGCAACACCGTATAGGTGAAGGCCACGCTGAGGAGATAGCCCGCGCCAAACAGATATTTCACCCAGGGCTTGAGACCCAGACCGTGCATCTGCGTGACGATAAAAATCGTCATGAAGCCAAACAAAAACATATACACCAGGCCTCCCCCCTGCCCCAGGGCAACGAGCGCGGCATGAGGCAGCACCAGAATCTCAAGCAGGAAGCGCCAGTTACGATTGAGATGGCTTCGGGTGAA
Source organism: Anaerolineae bacterium (assembly GCA_034436915.1). Taxonomy (GTDB): domain Bacteria; phylum Chloroflexota; class Anaerolineae; order Aggregatilineales; family Phototrophicaceae; genus JALHOR01. The sequence goes on along the minus strand of DAOTUR010000786.1, from coordinate 3,016 downwards.
CATCAGGCTGCCCTGCACCATTACCAGCATGACATGCAGCGCACCGAGCAGATGCCCCTGTGTTGGCACGAGCGGATGAAACCAGAAGGTGAAAATCACGGCGAAGCTGAAGGCATAGCCGTGATAATCGCGCAGCCAGTGATAAAACTCCTGCTTAAAGTTGATTTTGCGGCCAAAAAACAAGCCGCGCCGCCGATTTTCCATCGCCAGGATGACAAAAAGCATCATAATCACAGTGAATTGGCTGATCCAACTGGGCAAATCCTGGGCGATACCATCGTAAAAGACCAGCGTTTGCAGATAATGCAGGCCGATGAACAGTCCGTTCACACCCAACGCGATGATATTGACGGGACGTAACGTGCTGACATAGGTGCGGTTGGTGCGATTCTGCGCCCACCAGATGGTCAACCAGACGAGCAGCATATGGAACGCAAAACCACCCCAATACGTAATCGCTCCGAGGGTGCTTGGTTGCGCCAACTGCCAATCATAAAAGGCCGTGTCGTTCACAGGAACCGGGGCCAGCGTGTAATATGCCAACCAACCACCAGCGGCAATCATACCCAGGCAGATTAAAATTGAATAAATAATCCCTGCATTCAGACCTCGTTCTGACGATACATCTTTCGGAAATTCCATCGTATCATTCGCTTTCGACGTTACAGATCAGACATTAAGACTGCACCCATTATGCCAGCAGCGAAGTATTTCATCCATAAGGAGAATACTGTCATACATAACCAATGGTGCAAGTCTCGATTTTGCGATCATTTTGCCTCACAAAATCAAATTCTGCGGCTCAGTTTTTGATGGCTAACGGTTCTTAGAGGGCCAAAGCGTCTTTAGTAGGGGCGCGATATATCGCGCCCCTACGCCAATCCCACCTCAAATTTACGACATGCACCATTGGTTACATATCACAATTTTATACTCCCAGGACAAATGGAAAACAAAGAAATAGAGTATAATAGGGGTCTAATATGGTCTCAGGTGAGAATTATGGTCCGTACATCGCAAGTCAAAAGATCGACGATCAAACGCTCCCCTCGTTCACAATCACAAAACGCCCCTGCCCCTGTGCAGGACACGCCGCTGCCGCAGCATCTCCAGCAGCACCCTGCTGAGCAAACCGCGCTGCTGAATGATCGCCTTGCCTCTCCTCAGATGCGGCGGAGTGTGGCCCAGCATATCGCCAACACGCACGGCAATCACTATTTGAGCCGTTTGTATGACATTCAGCGTGACGCCGAGCCGATGCTCAAAGTTGGCGCAAAGGGCGATGCAGTCAAAAACTTGCAGCAGTCGCTGCTTGAAAGCGGTGCTCAGATCAGTGCCGACGGCATCTTCGGCCCCAAGACACGGCAGGCTGTTGTCATGTTTCAGCGGGCGGCGGGCCTCGCGGCAGATGGCATTGTCGGGCCGCAGACGTGGGCCAAACTCCACGCGGGCGGCATCTCCATCGTGAATGCCAACGCTACAACCAACGCGAACGCCGCCAATCCCTCGCAGCAGCTTGTGCTGGCGAAGCTCAAAGAAGTCAAACTTTTGATGAAAAAATTGGGCAGCACTAGCGGCGGCAAGAATGCCTCGCAAAGCCCTCTGCAAGCCCCCGATATCCCGCATACCCACCCCTCGCATGATGCCGAGGATGGTGAGGACAAAAGCTGGTGGGATAAGGCCAAAGACACCGCCGGAGCTGCGGTAGACAATGTGGAACAGACGGCTAATGGAGCCTGGGGCGCGACCAAAGAGGCCGCCGGATCTGCTGTACAGGGCGCGGGTGAAGTCTGGGACAAGGCCAAAGAGGGCGCGGGCGAGGTCTGGAATGGCGCAAAAGAGGTCGCCGGAACTGCCAGCGGCATCGTGGGCGGCATCGTCGATAACGTAAAGGAAAAAACGGGTGAAATCGTGCAGGGCGTTGAGCAGACGGTCAACAAGGGCATTGATACCGTCGTCCAGGGCGTCAGCGATGTCGCCTCGGATGTGGGCAAAAGCATCGAAGACTTTGGCGAGGAGGTCAGCGCCAAATTTGCCGATGAAATTGCCTCGGTTAAAGAATTCTTGAGCGAAGTCGGACATTATTTGCAGCACCCCGAAGATGCCCTCGCCAAGCTGGAAGAAATTCTCGCGGGATTGAGGAAGAAGGCGGGCGAACTGGCCGGTGGCGATGATGAGCCTGACAGCTTCTCCGGCACAATTGAGGATATTGTGGCGATGGGCGCGATGACAGCCTGCCACGACGTGAATGCGCCTCGGTCAGGGCAGCGCACCCTGCGGCTCAATCCGACCTTCAACACGGGCAGCGAGACACAGCAGCGGGTTCCCCAGGGCGGGAATCTCAGCCATGACAGTATCGTCCCCACCCTCTCGTATGACAGTGATATCTCCAGCAATGACCCTGTTGTCGCCCAGGTTCCAGCGAGCGATTTTGGCACGACAGGCAGCCGTATCAAGATGGACAAGCTGTACTTCACAATGGAGCACTTCACGGATTACGTGAATGTGAGTGCGCGGCTGTACCAGACCATCAGTTGGGCGATCACGGATCGGCCTGGACGCATCAATGTGAAGGCTGATCTGGAAAATGTCGATCAGAGCAACTGGCAGCAAGCAGCAGATGACCTCGACCCTGATAAAGGGAAAACGCAGTTGGGCGCACCCATGCGGACTAAATTCTGGGCCAGCGATATCACAGCCGAACATGAACAGTTCCATGCGGCTGATAGAGACACCTACATGCGCGAGGCGATCACGCCGACCTTGCTCTCTGATCTCAAGACGAGGGAAGTCAATGTTGATTGGCTGATTAACCGCTATTCAAATCTCAAGGCGGATTTGAAGGCGATTCTGTCAGAGTTGGCTGTGGAAGCAACGATGCTGGATAAAAAGCACATGGGCGAAGCAGGCGAACATCGCGCCTATGCAGGTGATGAGCCGAAGTATCGCGCCCGTGCCGCCGCCATCCGCAAGAAAGCCGCCGACAACGGCTGGAAATAGGCTCAAAGCCAGCATG
>DAOTUR010000785.1:0-2437 GCA_034436915.1 Anaerolineae bacterium | reverse complement strand
AAGCCGTTTGATAATGCCATTCGTTACAAAAAAATGTATTTTGGCGTAGGGACAGGGCCTGCCCTGTCCGTTCATCGCGTGAAAATGGACAGGGCAGGCCCTGTCCCTACACGAATCATCGTGAACATATTAATTTCACAAAATTACGATTTGATGCAATCGCCCTAAAATCCTCTGATCCCCCGTTGCACTTTCCACAGGGGCGCGTTAGAATCGCTGGCAGCAATGTGGCAAAGAGAGCGTCTGCATCCTCATCCTCGCAGACCACCGAAGGGGCAAGCACGCCTGTTATGCTGGACAGGCTGCGAAACTCTCAGGTCAAAGGATTTGCCCATTCCCCCTCTCTGGAAGGTCACCTAACAGAGCGCACAGCCTATCGCCCGTGCGCTTTTTGGCGTCACATCGATTGTTCGGCAGTGAGAATTAGGGAGAATACATCATGGCACGACTCAAATACCCGTCAGACCTGAAATACACCAAGAGCGATGAATGGGTTCGTCTTGAAGGCGACACCGCCACTATCGGCATCAGCGATTACGCCCAGGATGCCCTCAACGACCTGACCTATCTCGAATTGAGCGTTGATGTGGGCGCTCACGTCGATGTGGGCGATGCCATCGCCGAGGTCGAATCCGTCAAAGCCTCATCGAGCATTTACACCCCGATTGCAGGCGATGTTCTGGCAATCAATTCTGCCCTTAAAAAATCCGCCGAGACGATCAACGCCGATCCCTACGGTGAGGGCTGGCTCGTCAAACTCAAGGTGAGCGACACGAGTGCGCTCGATGCGTTGATGACTGCCGACGATTACGAGAAATTCTGCCAGAGCCGCTAAAGCAGTTGTTTCCTCAAACAATGGGCCTGTGGGAATGCGTCCTGTCGTATTCCCACGCATACATCCCCACTGTCCACAATCCATCATAAGAGGTCGCTATGGGACATTATATTCCCCATACTGAAATTGAACGTCAGCAGATGCTGGCCGCCATCGGCGTGACCACCATCGAAGATTTATTTGAGGCGGTTCCGGCCTCGCATCGTTTCCCCAAGCTCAATCTGCCCAAGCCCATGAGCGAGCTGGAAGTCTCACAGGAGATGCAGGCACTGGCCGATACCAACGAGCACGCGCAGGATTTCGCGCTGTTTCGTGGCGCAGGAGCCTATCATCATTTCATCCCCTCCATCGTCAATCACACGCTGCTGCGCGGCGAGTTTTTGACCGCCTACACGCCCTATCAGCCGGAGGTGTCGCAGGGGACGCTGCAAGCTGTGTATGAATATCAGAGTATGATGTGCGCCCTCACCGGAATGCAGGCGGCCAATGCCAGCCATTACGATGGGGCCACCAGCCTCGCCGAATCAGTGGCGGTGGCGCTGCAAGTCACATACGGCAAGCGCCATAAAGTCCTGTTGAGCCAGGGCATCAATCCGCAGTACCGCGAGGTCGTCCGCACCTATTATCAGGGCCGCGATATGGATATCACAGGCGATGACAAGGGCTACAGCCTGAGCGAACTCGGCGCGATGGTCGATAACACAACCGCGATGGTCGCCGTCTCCTATCCTAATTTCTTTGGGCAGGTGGAAGATTTGAGCGCCCTGGCGAAGGTCGTTCATGCGGCAGGGGCGCTGTTCGTCGTCGTGGCAAATCCGATGGCGCTGGCACTATTCAAGAGTCCGGGGTCGATGGGCGCGGATATCGTCGTCGGTGAGGCGCAGTCTGTCGGCGTGCCGCTCGGCTTTGGCGGGCCGTATGTGGGCTATTTTGGCATCAAGCAGGAGTATGTGCGCAAGATCGCGGGCCGCATCGTCGGTGAGACGGTGGACAGCGATGGCAGACGCGCCTACGTCATGACGCTGCGCCCGCGTGAGCAGGACATCAAGCGCGAGAAGGCCAGCAGCAATATCTGCACCAATCAGGGCTTGATGGCGCTGGCTGTGGCCGTGTATCTGTCCGTCATGGGCAAACATGGGATGCGCCAGGTCGCTGAATTGAACTATCACAAGGCGCACTATGCCGCCGAGCAGATCAACAAGCTGCCCGGTTACACCGTCCAGCGCGACAAGGTCTTCTTCAATGAATTCGTCGTCAAAGGCCCCAAATCGGTGAAAGACATCAACGAGTCACTCATCACCGAAGGCATCATTGGCGGCTACAATCTGGGACAGGATTACCCGACGATGGCCGATCATATGCTGCTGTGCGTGACCGAAATGAACAGCCGTGAAGAAATCGATACGCTGGTGAGCGTGTTGGGGAGCGTCAAATAAATGGATATCATGACTGAAAAAGCCAAGCAGCAGGGCCTTGAGCCGCTGATCTATGAGATGAGCGTGCCAGGGCGTATCGGCGTTAATCTGCCCGCCTGCGATGTCCCACTCGCAGAACTGCCCACCGATCTCCTGCGCGATGAGGTCAATCTGCCCGAAGTGGGCG
>DAOTUR010000784.1:0-4283 GCA_034436915.1 Anaerolineae bacterium | reverse complement strand
CAGGCGAGAACCTTTTGTAATTTGATGAAACATCGGATCCCGCTCATCTGTGCTTTGAACTTGGTTTCATAGAACAAATGTTTAATGTGACATTGTCAAATTATTCAGCTATCCATGCGTGGAAGGCCCTTGTAGGGGCGCGATGCATCGCGCCCCATATGCACCAACTTAAGACAATCGAACATTGCTCGCCGCGTTGTCGGAGGCTAAAGCCGTCCGCCTAGTACAGCTTTGCGGAAGTCGATAAGCAATTAAAATAGCGAACTTTAGCTAAAAGAAACTGAACGAAATGCTTGTGAACTTCCGCCAACGTGTACTAGCGTGACAAAGCCCCATGAATGGGGCTACAAACCCGCCGGCTCCCGCGCCATAAGCCCCGTTTACGGGGCTTGGTACTCCCTAGTACAGCTTTGCGGAAGTCGATAAGCAATTAAAATAGCGAACTTTAGCTAAAAGAGACTGAACGAAATGCTTGTGAACTTCCGCCAACGTGTACTCGACAGACGGCTTTAGCCTCTGGTGAGAGCGGATGCCGCGTGCTGATCAGAGGCCACATATCCTTAAGTTGCTGTCTATGGGGCGCGATGCATCGCGCCCCATAGACAATCCCACCTCAAATTTACGATTTGCACCATTGGTTATATAATAATGGGGTTGTAGAGGTGAGTCATGACTCGCGCTTTTTGATGATGAAAATACCCATCATTTGAAGTTTTTCCTCTTCTCCCTCAGCAATCTCGGTGTCCTTTTGATCCCCCACGCTCCCCAGATCAAACGCGCTGTTATATGATGCTGCCTACTCTTAACCCTTCTTCTCAGGAGTTGATGTCGTGACGCAAGATTCTATGCCGCCGACGGAAGACGATTACATTCGCGCCGAACATCTGGTTGAAGCGGGCCGCCCCTTCTCCCAATCCTACATCTGGCAAATGCAGCGTCGTTATTATGAGACGCAGGGCATTGAAGCCTGGAGCCAGAACCGCATTCCCTTCGCCATCAGCACCGGGCCTGTCATCGCCCATGCCTACGCTCAGATGGTGTACGCCCTGATCCAGGATATGCAGGGGCAGCTTAACGCCGACGAGCCGCTCTACATCATTGAGGTCGGGGCGGGGTCAGGGAGGCTTGGCTTTCATTTTATAAAAGAATTTTTCCCGTATCTTGAGCGCAGTCCGTATCGTGATGTTAGGGTGAAATACATTCTCACCGATATGCCGGAGAAAAATATTGCCTTCTGGCGCACGCAACCGCAGCTTCGCGCCTTCGTCGAGCAGGGGAAGCTGGATTTTGCCCGCTTTGATGCTTTGAGCGATGATACGATTCATCTGCTCGAATCGGATATCACACTGCTGGCTGGAACGCTCAAGAATCCGCTCGTGCTGCTGGCAAATTATCTGCTGGATTCGCTGCCGCAGGATATGTTCAGCCTGGAAAGCCAGAATTTATTCGAGGTGAGCGCCTCGCTCTATTCCACGCAGCCCGAACCGGATCTGTATGACCCGGAAATCATCACCCGCATCGAGATTGAGTATGATCGGCGGCCTGTCTCGTCGGATTACTATGACGATCCGAGTCTGAACGCGGTCTTGGAGCATTATCGCCAGACCATGCCGAACTCCACCTTTATCTTTCCACGTGCCTCGATGGAACTGCTGCATACCTTCCAGCGGCTGTCCGGCGGACGTATGCTGCTGCTCTCAGCCGATAAAGGCGATCATCGGCAGGAGGAGCTGATTCATGAGATCATGCCGCCCATCGTGCTGCACGACAACGGCTTCTCGATGCAGTTTAACTATCATGCCCTCGGTTTGTATATGGAGCAGGCGGGCGGACAGGTCTTCACCACGTCCTTCCGCCATGCCAGCCTCAATGTGCTGGCCTTTGCTCAGGGGCTGTCACAGACGCAGCATTTGACCCTCGCCTATGACGAATATGTCGAATACAACAATCCCGACGACAACTTTGCTGCCATGATGGAAATCGATAAGCGGCCTGACGTGGGGATGCATGAACTTCTGGCGTATATGCGCTTGAAACGCTATGACTCGTATGCCTTCCTGCTCATCTTTAATGCCATGCGGAAAAAGTTTAATGATATCCCTTTGACGCTCATTCCCACGCTCAAGCTGACGGTTGAGCACATCTGGGACAATTACTACCACATCGGGGAGCGCTTTAATGTCCCTTTCTATCTGGGAGCGATCCTGAGCGCTATTCGGGATTATGGGGACTCTGCTATGTACTATGAGTATTCGATTGAGCGCTATGGACGGGAGCCGCACGCCCTCTACAACCTGTGTGCGGCTTATACCAATCTAGGGCGGCTTGACGAAGCCCTGGCGCTCATCGATGAGGTCGAGGAACGCGCACCACAGATTAAAGAGACGGTCAAGCAGCGAGAATTGATTCTGGCCGCGATGAAGAAGCGCTCGACATAAGCGGGACGGTCACGGGACATAATCGTATGGTGTTGTAGGGGCATGACATGTCATGCCCTCCATCCTAAACACGATGGATCACGATGATTCATCATGCCGCGAAAACGGCTTCTCGCCTCATCTCACACCCTCATCGATCACAGTCCCTGCCACAGCACGACGGGGCAGCCCGATCCACAGCACAATCGGCCCGGCCATCAGCGCCCACATCGCCACCCCCAGGCCAAATTGATCGGCCAGCACGCCGATGAGGAGCGGGATAAAACTTCCGAGCAGGCCCGTGACGGTGCTTACGGCCATCACCGCGCCGCTCTGTCCTTTCATGGTACTGTAGAGCTGGCCCTGGAGGATGGAGTACCAACCGGCATTGAAAAAACCCAACAGCGCCAGAATCACCAGCTTGATCTCAAATACGGGGACGATCAAAAAGAGCGGAAATAAGATCAGCTCCAACAGGATGCTGTAGCGCAGATAGGTGAGGCCCTTGACGCGCTCCAGCAGGAAGATCAGCAAGAAATCGCCCAGCAGCCCCACGCCCGCCCAGATCGCAACGCCCAGGCTGGCCTGCGCCGCTGTCACCCCCGCCACATCCACCAGATACAGCGCCAGATAACCCAACAGAACATCCAGCATCAAATTGCAAAATTGCAGCAGGATCAGCCAGCGCATGACCTCAAAGCGGCGCATAGTTTTGAGCGCCAGCCGCAGGCCATCCCACAGGCCAACCCGTTCGCCCTCCTCATCCAGCGTGTGCAGTTGAGGATACGTCAGCCGCCAGCCCCAGGCGATGACAGCCAGAAAGCATACCGCTTGCAGCGCAAACGGCATCCGCCATGAAACCCCCAGCGCGATACAGAGGGCGAGGGTGAGCGTTCCCGCGAGAATGCCGACTGATCCGGCGAATGTCCAGCGGGCCATATTCTGCTCATGGCGCTCCGGGGCGCTGTCCATCAGGGTGGCCTGGGCGAGGCCGACAAATGTACCGCTGGCCGGATTGATCAGGATGAAGACCAGCAGCAGCGGCCAGAAGCTTGTGCTCATAGCAATCCCGACGAGGCACAGGGCAAACACCAGTCCCCCGCCCAGGATCAGCGAACGGCGCTTCCAGGTATCGCCCAGGACGCCCAATACTGGCTCAATCAGATGTGCGAGAAAGGTGGGAAGGCTGATGAGCAGGCCAATTTGCCCATAATCCAACTGTAAGTCGTGACGAATCAACGGCCACGCAGCCTCGCGCAGACCGAAGACCCATTCATCCAAAAATTCGATGATGAGCAGCACCATCACAAGGCGGGTGACACGCCGCATCGTTTTACGTTTGAACAGCCTCATCATGAAAAACCCTTATCGGTGCAGGCAAAATCAAAAACGGCGAAACGTCGCTATCGCACGGGGAGGGTGCGATCTCTCGTCAGGTGGGTTGAGGAGGAATAATAGCAGGACTCAAAATATGCGTACAACCTGTCTGGTTGTCCGCGCCATACGAGGATCAGTTGTGAGAGGGGTAGGATCTAATTGGGTGAGTGTGTCAGCATGAAAAATACTCCTGATTGATGTCAATCATTCTAACGCATTTTCCGCCCATTGTTCAACAAAATGGTCGTCTTCGCATAGACATGATCGGAAATGGTGAATCTCTATCGTGAGGAATGAATGGCGTATCATTTCTTCGACTGCCTCAAAATATGATTCTCACACCTCATGTTAACGTCTGACATCTCTTTAGCTGGACTTTGCACATGACACGTTTGGATTAATCCACTTTGGTGAGCACGAACTCTCAAAACCTATCAGACTTTTCGCATATCACTGCCATCTCAACAGATGCGAAAAATACGGCTTATG
>DAOTUR010000783.1:0-7584 GCA_034436915.1 Anaerolineae bacterium | reverse complement strand
GGGGGACTTCAAACGTTTTTCTCCCCCTCGCTGAACGGTGCGGAGGGGCTGGAAGGAAAGGTTTGACAGTCATTCCAGCGCTCTCGGCATCATTTTATGGGGGGTGCGTAAGGTGAGTTACTAAGAAAAGTCTACTCTAAAACGAAAATTTTGCAATAAAATCGCTGTTTTATGCGCTGATGATCATCATGACGTATTTATCCATACAGGACACGAAATCGCATTGTCCTCGTGTCCTGTATGGCTTATGAATCGTTTAAATTGGCATTTAGCGCGACAGAATATGGGCCATATTGATATATTCCGGCCCGATGGCCCGCGTCTGCGTAGTGGCCTCCAGGAATGTGACCGGGGATTGATCGCGTCCATGCCGCCCCACCATCACGCCGCTCTGACCGTTCAACAGCCATTCGACAGCCTCCACCCCCATGCGCGTGGCGAGCAGACGATCAAACGCGCTGGGGCTGCCGCCGCGCTGGGTGTGGCCCAGGATCGTGAGGCGTACCTCAAATCCCACATCGTTGCGCTTCTTCAAGTACGCTTCCAGATCCACGATCTTAAACGGCGCACCCTCGGCAATGACAGCGATGGCATGGGTCTTGCCGCGCACATAGGCATCGGCCAGGCTGTCCGCGACTTGCTCGATCTGCGTCTGTTCTTCGGGAATCACGACGACTTCCGCGCCGCCGCAAATGCCCGCCATCAACGCCAGATAGCCGCAGTTGCGCCCCATCACCTCAATTAGAAAGCAGCGGTTGTGTGAGGTGGCCGTATCGCGCAGACGATCCAACGCATCGAGGATGGTATTCAGCGCTGTATCGACGCCAATGCTCATGTCTGTGCCAAAAATATCATTGTCGATGCTGGCCGGGATGCCGATCACAGGCACGCCCTGCTCATGCAGCTTTTGCGCCCCGCGCAGGCTGCCATCGCCGCCAATCACGATCAGACCCTCAATGCCCTTTTCGTTCAGGCGGCGCAGCGCCCGCCGCTGCCCCTGAACAGTCTTGAATTCTTCATTCCGCGCTGTTTGCAGGATCGTCCCGCCGCGCTGCAAAATTCCGCTCACTTCACGGCTGGTCAAGAGTTCCATATCGCCCGCCAGCAGGCCCGAATAGGCTTGCCGAATCCCGTAGACTTCGACATCCCGCGCCAGTCCTGTACGCACGACTGCACGAATGGCTGAGTTCATGCCGGGCGCATCGCCCCCACTGGTCATCACCGCAATTCGTTTCATCAATGTCTTCTCCTATGTCATCGGCAGTTACGCGCCTGATTGTATCCTGTTTTGATCATTCGCAAACGGCTGTGATAATAACATGCGTCTGTGAAATACGTGTTAAGTATCCCTAGCGCACGACAATGTTATCTTCCCCCACCAATGCCGCAATCCGATTGAGCAAATCGCGGTCATAGCGCGTCGTCAGTTCAAACTCCCACAGCTTGGGATCATCCGGCCCATGCTCGGTGACAATCGAGAAGGGATCGTCGCCCACCTGCGAGATGATTTCACCATACAGCCGCCGTAAGCGAAATTCGTCCGCCTCAAGATTGCCTGTGCGCGGGAAATAGACGCGAACATGGCGAATGGGTTTGGTGTCCGCCGTCTCGAACAAATCGGAAAACACATCGGCGGTAATCGTCGGCCCATGTCCATTGTCCTCATGATGCCCGTTGCCATTGCTGCGCGAGGGCGATGGCGCATTCACAATGCGATCCTGTGACACCAGTTCGCCCGACTCTTCATCGTAGATCGGCGTTTCATCGTGATAAGCGGGTGGACTGAATTCATTATCATACGGGCGCGGCGATGCGGGAATCGTGCTGCGTGCTCTAGCGACATCGCTCGACAGGATAATCCCATCCGCAATGATCTGCGGGCTGCCGCGCTTAGTGTCCAGCGTGCCGCCCACCGCAAAAATCTCGCCTTCAACGAGTTCACGATGCGTGTCCCAGCCTGCCAACTGTTCCACCGCTTTTTTGTAGGTGCGCGGGAAAAGCACCACTTCGATGGAGCCACCGCTCAGATGCCAATCGGCCAGCATCAGCACAGCCATCATCTCGCCGCTCTTGGTCGGCATCTTCCGCACACTCATGACCTCGCCGCCCACGCGCACCATCTGGCCGTCGTCGCCTTTATCTTTCAACTCCTGGATCGGCATCAAATTCATGCCCGCAAATTTTTCGCGGTGCTGGTCGAGCGGATTGCCTGAGACGTACAGCCCCATCAACTCACGTTCCCAGCCAAACTGCTCACGGTTGGGGATGGGCTTTTTGGCCGCAGGAATCTCAAGCTGCAAGGCGGCATCATCGCCAAAGAGTGAACGGGCGCGGGTGGTCTTCTCTTTATGGAATTGGGCGCTGAAGCCCATGATGCGATCCAGCGATTCGAGCAGCGCATCACGCAGATGCCCGAAGCTGTCGAACGCGCCCACCTTGATGAGCGATTCCATCGAGCGCTTGCCGATGTCCTTGAGTTCGATCACCTGACAGAAATGTTCCAGCGATTCAAAACGGCCATGTTCGCTGCGCGAATTGATGATGACCTCAACCACGCCGCCGCCCACATGCTTGATCGCGCCCAGGCCAAAGCGAATGGCGCGTTTGCCATCCCCCAGCACCTGAATATCGAAATCGAACTGACTGTAATGGACATCCGGCGGCAAGATCGGGATTTGCAGGCGGCGGCACTCATCCAGGAAGGTCGCCACTTTATCGCTGTTGTCGAACTGCACGCACAGCAGCGCGGTCATATACTCTTCGGGATAGTGCGTCTTGAGGAAGGCCGTTTGCATGGTGAGCACCGCGTAATCGGCGGCGTGCGAGTTATGCACGAGCAGATCATTGGCGATGAAATTGTGCGTGCCTTCAATCGTCAGATCGAAGGTCTCTTCTTCGCCTGCGGGGACGATGGAGACGATTTGATCCCAGAACATATCATTGGAATCGCTGTGCAAGGGCGCATGTCCATATATCATTTGTAGGGGCACAGCGTGCTGCGCCCGCATTGCCCACGTTGCCTGCATCTCGACAAATGTCTGTGTAGGCGCAGCCACCAAATCGCCCGCGCCCAACTCGCCCAACATCTTCCAGCCAGCCATCGTGTAAAACGGATGATTGGCGGTGGCAGTGATGTGTCGACCTGTGCGCGTGGTGAGCGTATAGACAGGCTTCACGCCATTGGCAATCACATCCGTGATGGCACGCGCTTCAAGCTGCATCATGTCAAGATCGCAGCTCAAGGTCTTGAAGACGCTCACGTGTCCAGACGCCAATTCGCCAATCGTCACAACGCGGCCTGTGTCGGCGTCTATGATTAATGTTTCACTCACTAAGCATTTGTTGAAGCCGTAATTGGCGAAAAACTCGATTTCCGCGAAGATTTTCTCCGCTGTTTCCGCATCGACGCCATTGGCCGGGCCGCGCTCAATAAACGTCGCTTTATGTTGGAGCAGATCTTTTTCCTTCTTTTTTGACACGGCACGCCGCATCAAATCGGCTTCACCGAGGCTGTAGCCAAACAAATCACTTGCAATTTGCATAATTTGCTCTTGATAAGTGATAATGGAGTATGTTTCTTTGAGAATCGGCTCCAATTTTGGATGCAGATAAGTGATAGTTTCTTCCCCATGCATCCGCCGATTAAACTGCGGAATAAAATCCATCGGGCCAGGGCGATAGAGCGAGATGCCTGCGATGATGTGCTCGAATTTGAACGGGCGCATTCCGCGGAGCATCTGCTGCATCCCACCGCTCTCCAACTGGAACACGCCCACCGTCTCACCGCGCCCCAACAGCACGAACGTCTCATCGAGCATTTTGCGTTCGTCGTCGGTCACATTTTTATTGTCATGCCGATACGGGATGTTCTCCATCGTGTAGGCGATGTAGCGATGCCGCTCAATCAATTCGCAGGCTTTGCGGAGGATCGTCAGCGTGGACAGGCCCAGGAAATCGACCTTGAGCAGACCAATCGACTCGGCGGTTTCCATCGAATACTGCGTCACCGATTTGAGCACGCCCTGGCTGGCATCGGTATTGCCGGTGATGCGGTGCAGCGGCAGATAATCCACCAGCGGCGCATCGGAGATGATGACGCCCGCCGCGTGCATCGACGCATGGCGCGTCATGCCTTGCAGGGCGATGGCCGTATCGAGGACGGTCTTCATCTCCGAATCGGTTTTGTAGACCTGGAGCAGATCGGCGTTGCCATCAATGTATTCACGCAGCGGCTTCTGCTTGGCCTCCTGCGGGATCATGCCTGCGGCGCGGTTGATCTTGGCGATATCGACACCCAACGCCCGCCCCACATCCTTCACCGACGCTTTCGCCCCCATCGTCCCAAATGTGATGATGGCCGCGACTTTATCATCGCCGTATTTTTCGACGGCATAGGCGATCATCTGACCGCGCTGATTGTCGGGATAATCGAGGTCAATATCGGGCATGGTGATGCGGCCCGGATTGAGGAAGCGCTCAAACAGCAGGCTGTTTTGCAGTGGGTCGATGCTGGTAATGCCCAGGCAGTAGGCGACAAGGCTGCCTGCGCCCGATCCGCGCACGTTCCACCAGATATCGGCGCTGCGGGCGAACTCGCACAAATCCCACACGATGAGGAAATAGGTGTTGAAGCCCATGCGATCAATGATCGTGAGTTCCCACTCAAGCCGCTCCTGCAATTTGGGTTCATCCTCATTGCCAGGGAAACGCCATGACAGGCCCATCTCGCACAGATGGCGCATATAGGCTTTCTCCGTCCAGCCCTTCGGCAGCGGGAACTTGGGCAGATGGTAGCCCTTGCTGTTCAGGTTCAAATCGGTCATATCGGCGATTTGCAGCGTGCTCTCGAACGACTCGCGGATGAACTCATCATCCAGGCCGCCATAATTGGCCGAGCGCCCGGAAAAATCCGCCCACATCTCCGCCGACGATTTGAGATAATAGCTGCCGAAGGGTGAGAGCGTCATGCGCTTGCGCTCGTCGTCTTTTTTCTGTGCGCCCGTCTGGATGCACAGCAGCGTATCATGATTGTCGGCGTCTTCTTTGCGGACATAATGCACATCGTTGGTGGCGACGAGGCGCAGCTTGCCCGGATCGCGCCGACGATAGCTGATGAGCCATTCATTGAACGAATCAAGATCAGGGATATTGTGGTTTTGTAATTCCAGGAAGAAGCGCTCCGGCCCAAACGTCTCGTGGAACCATTCGAGCTTTGCCTCGGCTTCGTCCTGGCGCTGCTGCAAAATCAGGCTCGGAATCTGCGAAGCCAGACAGCCCGTCGTGGCGATCAAGCCCGCCGAATGCTGGCGCAGGAGATTAGCATCGATGCGCGGACGGTAGTAATAGCCGTTCAACTGCGCTTCGCTCGCCAGCACGCACAGATTGCGATAGCCCTGCATATTCTGGGCCAGCAGCAGCATGTGATAGGGCTTGCGATCCAGATCATTGTCACGATCAAACATCGTGCGTGGGGCGAGATACGCCTCCATCCCAATGATCGGTTTGATGTTATTGGCTTGGGCGGCGCGGAAAAAATCAATCGCGCCGAACATGACGCCATGATCGGTGATCGCCATCGCCTCTTGCTCAAGCTCTTTGGCACGCTGCATCAGGCCATCGATGGTGCTTTGCCCATCGAGCAGGGAATATTCCGTATGAACATGGATATGTACAAAATCAGAACGCATAGGACACGACTTTAATTTCAGTTCGACAGTTTAGAACATCCGTATTCTACCACTGCCCCTGCCGAGAGCGTCTATAGAGAGAACACCTGACAACGTTATGGACAGAATGTGGACAAAATCTCACGCTCTCTCGTGCGATAATGCAGTTATCCTGTGAGAGTCCAAGACGGTTTTAACGTGTCTGACGTACACTGGTCTCACCAAACTGTCATTTGTATGAGATTGTGCTTTACATGCCAGAATTACCCGAAGTTGAAACCGTCGTGCGCGGTCTGCGCGATGATCTGGTCGGGCGCACGCTGCAATCCCTGTGGTATGACTGGGATAACACGCTGCGCCCCACCCCGGAAGAGGTCGCGCTGCGTCTTCCGGGACAAAAAATTCACCGCCTGCACCGCCGCGCCAAATATATCGTCATGACGCTGGACGATGCTGTGTTGATGATTCATCTCAAGATGACGGGCCGTCTGTATGTGGCCGCGCCCGATGTCGTGAATGAGGCGGATCGCTGGGTGCATGTCAAGTTTGGCCTGGACGATGGGCGCGAACTGCGCTTCTCCGACTCGCGCAAATTTGGCCGCGTCATCGTGGCCGATACGCTGGACGATATCACAGGCGGCACAGGCCCGGAGCCGCTGGAAGATGCGTTTACGCCGCAGATTCTGGGCGAACGGCTGCAAAAGTACAAGCGGGCTATCAAAGGCGTGCTGCTCGATCAGACATTTCTGGCCGGTGTCGGCAATATCTATGCGGATGAGGCGCTGCACCGCGCCCAGATTCACCCGCAGCGCAGCGCCAACAGCCTGACCGCCGACGAGATCACGCGGCTGTATGGCACGATTCGCGGGGCGCTCAATGATGGGCTGATGCGCGAGGGAGCCAGCATTAGCTGGTATCGCAAGCCGGATGGCACGCCGGGTCAGGCACAGACCGCATTTACCGTGTATGATCGAGAAGGACAGCCGTGCCAGACATGCGGCCACCCCATCGAGAAGATTCGGGTCGTACAGCGTGGGACACACTTTTGTCCCCACTGCCAGCGTTTGACCGACTAGCCCTCTATGGAGGGGAGGATACTCACTCATGGTCGATATGGATCAATTTATTCAGCAAATCATGCCGCTCATCCTGTTGATGGTTCTGTTTCCAGGAGCGCTCATCCTCTTCTACTTCACGATTGCACGCCCTTTGCTGCGGAGACGCGCCAACACCACCGAGGCTGCCAAATCGAAGCCTGTCTCGGCGGCCCCAAGTGCGCTGGATATGCTGCGGCAGGCCCAGACCGAGGCCGTCATGGAAGAAGCCATCGGTTCCTCTGACGTTGGCTCTGCGCCGCTGATGGGCCGCAAGCTGGATACAGGCGATCTGCCTGATCTGGGGATGCTGGTCAATGCTTCCTCGCTCAAGAAAGACCTGCCCGCTGCGACCATGCGACCCGCTGCCCCCTCCACCGCGCCCGCGCTGCGCCAGACCTCCGATTCGACACAGCGCCTTAAGCTGCACACGGGCGATACCACCAGCGCCAAAGAAATGCTCACGGTGCTGCGCGATGAAAATGATGGGCGTCTGATGATCCAGATTGGCACAACGGGCTATCGCAGCCTGCTTGATTCGCCGGAGGCCAAAAAGCTGTTTACAACGCTGATGAAAGAACTCTCCAGCAGCATCATGACGACGGACAGCCGCCCCACCCCTGTCATTCCCACAGCAGCGGCGGAAGAGATGCCGATGGTCGCCAGCAGCAGCCTTGATGCTCTGCGCGGCCTGAGTGAGCCACCCGCCGCCCCCGCTGCAAAACCCGTTGAACGGCCTGCCGTCAGTGAGCCACGACGCTCTGCCCCGCCGCCCCCGCTGGCCGCTGGATCGATGCCCGGTGCGCTGCCGAGCTATAAATTCG
>DAOTUR010000782.1:0-3761 GCA_034436915.1 Anaerolineae bacterium | reverse complement strand
CCTCACGATGGTGTTCACAAAATCCTGATCGCCCATCGTGCCGACATAGAGCGCCTGGCCTGCGCCAATCGTATTGCTCGTGACGACAGGCTGTTCAGCATAGAAGTCTTCATCATAGCGGGCCAGCACGTGGGCTGTCGTGGGTTGCAGGATGTCACACCAGATCGTCGCAGCGCCTGCCTGGGGAGATTCGTCCCATACAAAACAGACGCGGCGGCGTTCACCGCTCAGCAGCGAGTCGTACTCCTGCACCTCCACGCCACACAGAGCCGCAAGCTGGCCCGGCAGCGGTATATCCACAACCAGATTGGTGTGATCTTTCACCCCGGAACGGGCCGTAACGACCAGCGTGCCACCGCGACTGACGAAGGTTTCGAGGTTCGTGACCGTCTCGGCCTCAGCGACGTAAAGCGCCGGGACGATCACCAGACTGTAAGCACTGAAGTCATCCTGCGGCGAGAGAATATCCACCGCGATATTGGCCGCGTGCAGCGCGGTAAAATAGTCGGTCAGATGTTTATCATAGCTGAAATCGACATTGTTCTTCTGAATTTGAAAGGCAAAGCGTGAATCGTAGGAGAGCACAATGCCGACGCGGGCCTGAACGCTACTGCCATCGATCAGCGCACCGATGCGGGCGATCTGTTCGCCCATCTGCTTGACTTCCTGATAGCGTCTGCGCCCCTGACCATCATGATCCAGGATACCATGCCAATACTGTTCTGTGCCAAACCGTGCGGTGCGCCAGCGAAAAAAGACCAGACCATCGGCCCCATGCGCCAGGGCTTGATAGGCCCAGAGCGCAATCTCACCAGGGCGGGTCATAGGTGGCAGGATATCCCACGATCCCTGGCCGCTTTGCTGCTCCATCACCCAGAAGTTTTGTTTTTTCAGCCCGCGCATGGTCGCATGACCCAGGGCCAGCGGAGCCGGAGCAATCTGCGGGGTCGTCACCCAGAAACCGCGTGGATAGTTGTCCCAGGATACAAAATCCAGCGTCTTCGCCAGATCAAAGTAATTGATGTTTGGATAGGTGAAGCCCATCAGGTTGTGCGTGATGAAGTGATGCGACGGGCAGACCGAGCGCAGCACATCCGCCTGCGCCTGCTGAAATTCAACATACACATCCGAGATAAAGCGCATGTAATCAAGATGCAGGCTGGGGTTATGCTGCCCATGAACGCGGCGCACAGGCAGCGGGATCTGTGCCCAATCGGTGTATACATGACTCCAGAAGCGCGTCCCCCAGGCGTCATTGACCGCCTCTAGCGATGAATAATGCTGTTTGAGCCAGTCATGAAAGGCGTGCCGCGTCCCTGGGGCGTAGCAGCGATCTCCAAACTCGTTATCAATTTGCCAGCCGATCACATGCGGATGATCGCTGTAATGCTCGCCCATCTTGCGGGCGATCCGCACAGCATGATCACGGTAGCCGGGGTGTGTTGGGCTGTACTCGTGGCGGCTGCCATACTCACGGGCGTGACCTGTCTCATCAACCAGGACGCTATCAGGCAGCTTTTGCCACAACCAGGGCGGCGGAGTGGCAGAAGGAGTTCCCAGGACAATCTTGATGTTGTGGGTGGTGAGCACGTCAATCGCCCGATCCAGCCACGAGAAATCAAACACGCCATCATCGGGTTCCATTAGTGCCCAGGCAAACTCGGCCAGACGCACCACATTAAACCCGACATCCTGCATCATCTGGGCATCCAGAGGCCAGCGCGATTCAGGCCAGTGCTCCGGATAGTAATCCACACCAAAATAAAACATCTATATCTTACCCTTTGACTGCCCCTGCCGTAATTCCATCAACAAAGCGGCGCTGGAACACCAGGAAAATGATCAATAATGGAATGATACTGACGACGGCCATCGCCATTTGCCCGTTGTAATTGGTCAAGCCGACAGCGCCCCCAAATGAGGCAATCGCAAGCGGCAACGTGAAATTTTCCGGGGATTTGAGGAAGACCAATGGGCCAAAATAGTCATTCCACGAACCCATGAAGAAGATCAGACCAATGCTAATCAACCCGGGCGCGATAATCGGCACGATAACGCGGCGGTAAATGCCAAACTCCGTCGCGCCGTCAATGCGAGCCGCGTCTAAAAGTTCATCATGCACGGAGGTGATGTATTGGCGCATGAAGAAAATGCCAAAGGCGTTGGCTGCACCGGGGATAATGAGAGCCCACAAGGTATCAATCATGCTGAGGTTACGCATGATGATATAGACGGGAATAAGGGTGACAGCACCGGGGATAATCATGGTCGCCAGAATGAACCCAAACAGGATATTGCGCCCCGGAAATTTAAATTTAGCGAAGGCGTAACCACCCAACGAGCAGAAGAACAGCCGCACGACGGTTGATACCCCCGCCACAATAAAGGTGTTCAACAATACGCGCATCAGGTTTTTTTCCTGAAACAAAAATTGGTAGTTAATCAGCGTAGGACGTTCGGGGATAATACGCGGTGGGTAGCCAAAGACTTCATCCGGAAATTTGAAGGATGTGCTGAGCATCCACACAAAGGGAAGAATCATAAAGAAAGAGATAATAATCAATACGGTATACATGGAGGCGGTGATGAGCCAGTTGTTCAATTTGTGTGCTGTGAGGTTCATGACCTTCTCCTATGTTTTATCACGAAAGTAGCGCAGTTGAATCAGCGTCAGGATGAAAATGATGACAAAGTAGGTGTACGACAGGGACGACGCATATCCAAACTGGAATTGTTGAAAGGAATTATTGTAAATCTTAATCATAGGGGTGATAGTAGCGTTCGTGGGACCGCCGCCCGTTAGCGCGCTGACTTCGGCGAACAAGCCAAAACTTCCGGTCAGCGACAGCACCGAGCAAAATAACAAAATCGGGCGCATCAACGGCAGTGTAATTTTGAAAAAAGCCTGTGTATCGCTAGCGCCATCTACCTTTGCCGCCTCGACTAAATCGCCGGGAATAGTTTGTAAGCCCGCCAGCATCAGCACCATATTGTAGCCCAGCCAACCCCAGATAATGAGCAACGCCAGCGACACTCGCGCTCCCATCACACTTTCCAACCAGGGAACTGGCGCAATACCGACTGAGCCAAGCATGGTATTAATTAACCCGTTGTTTTGGGTCAGCAGGATGCGGAAGGCGAAACCGGCAGCCACCATATTGGTGATGAAAGGCATAAAGATAATCGTGCGAAAGATGCCAAAGCCTTTGATGCGCGGTGAATTTAAGATGATGGCGAGGATTAACGCCAGCATCAGCATGATAGGCACATAGAGAAAAAACAGCGTGACGCTGTTGAGAAAGGACTGCCAGAAAACACTGTCTGTCAACATGCGCTGGTAGTTTGTCAGCCCAGTGAACTTAATCGCGCCAATGCCCTTCCACTCGGTCACGCTGAGTACGAGGGAAAACACCAGAGGGAACAAACCAAAAATAGCATAAAGGATAAAAAAAGGGGAGATAAAGGCATACGCCCAACGATGTTTCCACAAGCGGGCTAACCATCGGGTCTGCCTTTTGGATTTGGCTTCAGCGTGAGTCGCCAGCACTTGATTTGTCATCGAATCGGCGCGGGATACCCCCGCCTTTAGGTGTGGGGAGGGAGTGCGCCTTGTCCTTTCTGGTAGGTATAATTACGATGGTATCCCCGAAGGGAGGGAACGATTTAAGTGACCTACGGCTCGTTCCCACAGCCACACCCGTTTCCGGGGTAAAGTTCACCTCGACAACGTTATGAGACGGTTTATATGTGAACGACACTGT
>DAOTUR010000781.1:0-11058 GCA_034436915.1 Anaerolineae bacterium | reverse complement strand
GATTGACAGCATGTCATTTACGCCGCCTGCGGCCTTCACGCCCAACGCGCCGATTCAACGAGCGCTTGATCCCGAAGTGCAGCGCCTGCTCGATCAAGCCATGACGGTCAATCCGAGTTCCAGTGCGCCCACCCCTGATGCACCAGCGGCAGCAAGCGCGGCTGCACCGTCTGTCCAGCGCACACCGACACGCCCGGAGACGCCCCGCAGCACGCCCGCAAAACCCGTTCAGCGCTCGGCGTCCGATGCAAAACCGATTCAGCGTACACCCGCATCATCCGGCCTTGATCCCGAAGTCCAGCGGTTGCTCGATCAGGCCATGACGGTCAATCCAAGTTCCAGTGCGCCCGCTTCCGATGCCTCGGCTGCCAGCGCGACCCCCATTCAGCGGCAGGCCGCCTCTGTGCCACCGACCAGCCCTGCGCCCGGTGTGTCGCCAAGCATTCAAAGTGATCCGTTCAATCGCACGCTTGATCCCGCCATTCAGCGGCGGCTGGCAGAAGCGATGCGCGTGACGCCTTCGTCATCGGCCAATCCATCGGTTCAGCGCACACCGGAAGTCACATCGCGGCGGCCCTTTATTCCATCGTCGCCTGCCTCTGAGACACCTGCCACCCCATCCACCCCATCCGCCCCGATGACGGCGGATACCAGCGCCAAGCTGCGCCGTGCCGAAGCGCCATCTACACCGCGCACGTCGGATGCAGCGTCAGCCAATGCCGCCGCATCCAACGCCGCGCCCCAGGCCCAATCATCCGGTAACCTGGAATCGGATCTGCTGCGCTGGATGGGCATGTCGACGGATACGCCGATTGAGGGGCGTCTGTCGCGTTCCCAGAACGACACTGTGTCGGCCATGATGCGTAAGGCCGAGACCTCTACCGCCCGCCCGACACCACCTCCAACACCTGTCGAGCCTACGCCTGAGCCGACATCAATGAATCCAGCGGCGAATAACGGCGTACCGTCCTTTGGCGACATGCCCAGCATCTCCCGTTCGGTCAATGGTGAGAGCGAGTCGCAGGTCCAGCGGGCTATCACCATTGATGAGGTCTCAAGTTCGGTGGGTGGTGGGCAACCGACAGCCGAAGGTGCGGAGTCGTCAATCGATGATGTGGCGCATCGGGTGTTGGATCTTCTTCGCAATAAACTGCGCCTTGAGCGCGAACGTAACCGTAAATTCTAGGAGGATCTGCCATGATTCGTGCGATTAGTACAATCTTAAGTGGAAGCGTTGCAGGCGCTCTCGGTGTCAGTCTGACACGCGGCGGTCTTGTGGCGGCCACCCTGAAAGCTACGGTCAACGGGACTGAGGTGAAGGTTCCGTGCCATTTCAATCCGAGCGAAATTGCTGTCTCGAAGACCGTGTCTTACACCGACAATCCTGTGATTGGTATGAACCTGCCCAAAGTTGAATTTAAACAGGGCGAGCCAATGAGCATCACCCTCAACCTGTGGTTTGACAGCACAACCACTGCTGCCCAGGAGAATATTCGTAAAGTCACCGACAAGTTGTGGAAGTTTGTCCTGGTCGATACCTCGGTTAAAGACACTGCCTCGCAGAAAAGCCGCCCGCCGGAGGTCACATTTACCTGGGAACAGTTCACCTTTTCCGGCGTTGTGACCCAAATGACGCACACGTATGTGCTGTTCAGCGAACTGGGTTCGCCGCTGCGGGCTAAAGTTGCGATCACAATCAAGCAGGTTGAAGATACACAAATCGCCGCGATTCAAACATCCACCGCAGGCAATTTGCTGCGTGCCGCCCGCCTGGGATCAGCGCTTCTGAGTGGGTCAGTGGGTGCAGGGCTGGCGATGGGGAGTGCCGCTGCGTCTGCCGCTGCAAGCAACAGCAACAGTTCGTCCTCATCCAGCCCGTCCACGACCAACAGCAGCAGTAACGGTGGCGCGGGCGTGGTGGCTCAGGAAGGGACGCGCATCGATCATGTGGCTGTCGCCACGACGGGCGACGCCTCGAATCAGCGCAAGGTGGCGGAAAATAACAATATCGATAATCCGATGAAGCTGCCCAAAGGTCAGGTTATTAGCTAGAGCATTCGATCAAACAATTGATATTCTCCGGGGAGAGACGTGATGCCTGGTTCCAGTGTAGAGATGCACCTCGATCATGTTAAGATCAGTGTTGGTGGTTCGGTGCTCGGCGATGAAAAGATGACTCTACTTCACAGCGTTGAAGCAGACAGCACGCTTGGGCTGCCTGACATGGCCGAAATACGCTTTACCGATGAGCATATGGAACTGATCGATGACGCCGCCTTTGATCTAGGTAAAGAGGTTGAGATTAGCTTCAAGGCCGCCTCAAGCTCGTATACGGTGGTCTTCAAGGGGGAAGTCACCAGCATTGAGCCTGAATATAATCAGGATTTGACCAGCTATCTGGTGATTCGAGCGATGGATAAGACGCATCGCCTGACGCGCTCGACCAAGACCCGCGTCTTCGTCGATTCAAAAGACAGCGATATTGTCAGCTCCATCGCCGGCGAATACGGGCTGTCGGTGGATGCTGACGCCACATCAACCGTGTATAAGCATGTTTTCCAAGACAATCAAAACGATTTTGATTTCTTACATAATCTCGCGCAGCGCAATGGATTTTTCCTGTATTCGGATATGGGAAAACTGTGCTTTAAGAAGGAACTTCCCACCTCACCCGTCGCTACTGTCAAGTTTGGTGATTCGCTGCGCTCATTTTATCCGCGTATCACGGTGGCCGGACAGGTCAATAAAGTCACGGTCAAAGGCTGGAACGTGACGGACAAGGCGGCTGTTGTTGGTGTTGCCGAAGCCAGTGACAGCCAATCCATCACTGGCTTCGGCAGTTGGGGCGGCGGCCTCGCCCAGAGCAAAATTACTGCCGCCGAGCGCTTTGAAGTGCGGCGCTTTACCAAAGATCAAACCGATGCGGAAAAGATGGCCCAGGGCATCCTGGATGGCATCAACGCGAGTTCTATTGAGGGTGAAGGCACGACGGATGGGGAGTCAGCGGTGCGGGCGGGCGTGCTGCTCGAAGTTAAAAATGTCGGCACACGCTTCACTGGCAAATACTGGATCACCTCGGCGCGGCATGTGTATGAACACGCGCATGGCTACCTGACGCATTTTGGCATCGGCGGCATCCAGGGCCAGACTTTATCATCTGGTGGGCGCGGCCCATCGGATGACAATGCCGGGCGCGGCTACCTGTGGGCAGGCGTTGTTCCGGCGGTTGTGACCAACAATCTGGATACCCAGGACAATACCAACATGGGCTATGTCAAAGTCAAATATCCCTGGTTGGACGATGCCAAAGAAAGCCATTGGGCGCGGTTAGCCTCACCCGGCGCAGGCGCGACACGCGGCATGGCGTGGATGCCGGAAGTCAACGATGAAGTCCTGGTGGCATTCGAGGCCGGGGATTTCAATCGTCCCTATGTTGTAGGCGGCCTGTGGAACGGCCAGGATGCCCTGCCCCAGAACCAGAATGTGCTGGTGGTCGATGGCAAGGTCGAAGTCCGCACCTTCCAGACGCGCATCGGCCATATCCTGCGCTTTACCGACAAAGACGGCGCAGAGATGATTGAACTGCTCGATGGCAAGCAAAAGACCTCCATCGTCATGGACACCGCCAACGAGAAGATCACGATCCTCAGTACCAAAGATATTGAAATCCAGGGCAAAAGCGCGGGCAAGATCGATATCCTGAACGATACCGGGCTGACGACGATCAAAAATTCGTCGGGCGGGATGCTGGTTGAGAGCGCCACTGGCGCGATTAACGTGAAAACAAGCAGCGGCGCGATTGGGGTTGAATCCAGCAGCGGCGCAATCAGTGTGAAGAGCGGTGGCGGGAATGTCACAGTGGAGGGTGTTGCTGTCGATGTAAAAGCCACCGGAAATCTCACGATGAAGGGGGCGCTGGTCACAGTTGAGGCATCTGGCGTCTTGACGCTCAAGGGTTCGCTGGTCAAAATTGGTTCTTAGCGTCTGCCGCCTGAGACAGACACCCATCTATCGAGATCGAGGAACGTTTTCACATGGTCAATTTCATAGGCAAAGGTCTGGCGTTCCCGCTGCGGCTCAGTGATCGTGACCGCCTGTCTATGGTGGATAACGAGGCGGAGATTCGTCAGGCCATTCAGATCATCATCATGACCGTACCGGGAGAGCGGGTCATGCGGCCCGAATTTGGCTGTGAGATTCACAATCTCATCTTCCATCCGGCCAACTGGCAAACCGCCAATGAAGCCGAGCGCTATGTGCGGGATGCCCTGCTCCGCTGGGAACCGCGTATCGATGTGGAAAGTGTGATCGTCACCCCCGGCGGAACCGAAGTGGGGGAACTGCTGATTGAAATTGAATATCGTATGAAGGGTCAACCAGATCAACGCAGCATGGTCTATCCCTTTTATCTGCTGCCGTCCTAGAGGAGAGTGGCTGGAATGGCCTTACAAGCCCCACGCCTGGATGATCGGGCCTTTAGCGATCTCGTGACCGAGGCCCGCTCAAAAATTGCTTTATATTGTCCCGAATGGACGGATCACAATCTGAGTGATCCGGGCATTACCATTCTGGAATTGTTCGCCTGGATGACAGATATTATTCTGTACCGCCTGAACCGTGTGCCGGATAAAAATTTCATTCGTTTCATGGAGGTCATGGGCATCCGCCTGGAAGGAGCCGAGTCCGCACGGGCGGCTGTCACCTTCTGGTTGAGCGCCCCCCAGCCCAACAGCGTCATCATTCCCAGTGGAACCGAAGTCGCCACCGTCCGCACTGAGACAGAGGCCGCGATTATCTTCTCTGTGGATCGTGATGCGGAGATTCTCGTACCGATGCTGGCGCATGTCCTCACGAGTTCGCCCGCTGCGGAAGGCCGTTCCTTCATCACACACAGCGCCACGAACATCATGAACGCCCAGACGCCCATCGCGGCCTTTGCCAGCACGCCGCCGCAGACGGATGATGCTTTTTACATCGGCTTTGAGCAGGACTTGAGCAATCATATCCTGGGGATTGAGCTTGAGGTGGAGCGGGCCGAGGGCGCAGGCATTGATCCGACCAACCCGCCTTACTTGTTTGAAGTCCTGGGCCGCGAAGCCAATCAGAACTGGGTGCAGGTCGAAGTGGATCGGGATACGACGCTCGGCCTCAACACCAACGGCGTCGTGCGCCTGTTCCTGCCGCCGATGCGTCGTGCGCCGCGTAACGATATCAATGCCTTCTGGCTGCGCGTCCGCATTGATCTGTCGAAAAATCCGCCCAACTACGGCGTCAGCCCGACGCTGCGGCGGATGCGCGTGAGCAGTTGGGGCATCAGCACCGATACGACCAACATCACGCGCATTCCCAACGAAGTGATTGGTCGTTCCGATGGCACAGTGGGACAAATCCTGTATCTGGTGCATACGCCGATTGCCACACGCACGGGCAATGAGTACATCATGGCCCGCCTGGAAGATGGCCGCGAAGAGCGCTGGTATGAGGTGACAGATTTCGCCTCCTCCGGCCCCAGTGATCGCCATTACACGCTCGACAACCAGATCGGAGAAATCCGCTTTGGGCCAGCCCTGCCCCAACGTGATGGAACCATTCGCCGTTACGGGTCGATCCCGGAACAGGGCGCGGGCCTGATTATGACCAGCTACCGCTACGGCGGCGGCATCGTCGGCAATGTGGCGGCCAATACGCTGCGTGTGCTGAAAACGTCAGTCCCCTACATTGATCGCGTTGCCAATCGGCGGCCTGCTGCGGGTGGCTTGAATGCCGAAGATCTGGAAGCGTGCAAGCAGCGCGTCCCGGCCTATCTGCGTTCGCTGGGGCGTGCCGTGACCGCGCAAGATTTTGAATATCTGGCACGCGAGGCGGCCCCCGGCGAGATCGGGCGTGTCCACTGCTTGCAACCACCATTGACAGCACGCGGCGAAATCAAAGTCCTGCTCATTCCGTCGATTTCACGTCTGGAAGGGTTCATCGCCCCCGAAAGCTTGAATCTGAAGGAAGACGTGCGTCAGACAATCCAGAATTATCTGGACGAGCGCCGCCTGCTCTCGACACAGTTGGATGTGATCGTCCCGGCCTATCAATGGGTTGAGACCGAAGTCCGCATTCGTGGGTCACGCTATTTTGAGTTTGAGAAGGTGCGGCGCAATGTTGAAATGGCGCTGTTCCAATTCCTGAATCCCCTCAGCGGCGGGCAGGAGGGCACAGGCTGGCCGTTTGGCCGTGATCTATTCGTGGCCGATGTGATGTCGGTGCTGCTCAAGGTTGATGGTGTCGAATTCGTGCGCTCGGTCAAGCTGTTCCCGGTGAGCTATGACAATGGCGAGTTCATTCGCGGCGCAGAGGTGGAAGAAATTCCCATCGTATCGCACGGCGTCATCGTGTCGTATCGTCACACCGTAAAGCCTGATTAAAGGCCCTCACCCCTGGCCCCTCTCCCACTGCGTGGTAGAGGGGAGCAGGACGTTTTTGTAGGGGCGCAGCGGGCTGCGCCCCATCCTGCCGGATATCCTTCTCAAGGGCGCAGCGGGCTGCGCCCCTACGATGTTTAAAATGGTTTCAAGCCCTGGAAGGCTGTTATGGCGGAAATAAAACTTCTCTTTAAGCTCAGCGGGCCTGATCAAAACACGGATCAATTGATCGTGACCGAACAGGGCCTGCGCGTGGGTCGTACCAAAGATAACAACCTGTTCCTGGACAGCCGCGAAATCAGCCGTCAGCACGCCCGCATTATGTGGCGGGCCGACGAAGAACGTTATTATGTCGAAGATTTGAACAGCAGCAACGGCAGTTGGCTCAATGATGCCCGTTTGAATCCGCGTGAACCGCGTGAGCTGCGTCCGGGCGATGTCATCCGCTTTGGCCCCTATGTGCTGACGCTGACGCGCTTCATCATGCCTGTGGCGCAGCCCGATGTTCCCCAGGACATGATCAGCCCGATCATCCAATCGCTGACGACGGATCATGAGCGCATCAATCGCGACCCGTATCTGCCGGGTGTCTCGCGCACGCGCAGTTCGTGGCTGCAATATCTGCCGGGCATCTTCGCGGACGATGATTTTGCAGGTCGCTACCTGCTCATCTTCGAGTCGATGTTCAGCCCGATCTTCTGGACGCTGGATCATTTCGATCTGTATTTGACGCCCGAACTTGCGCCGGAAGAATGGCTGCATTGGATGACAGCATGGTTCGATCTGCTGTTGATCCCCGAACTGCCGATTGATCGCAAGCGGGCGCTTTTGCGTCAGTGTGGATGGCTCTTTTTGCGGCGCGGCACGCGGGTGGGCCTGGAACGGCTGCTCGATCTGTATTTTGGCGTCACGCCGCAGATCATTGAATCGACGACAGAATACTGTCATTTCGTGGTGCGGTTGCCCCTGAGCCAGAGCAAAGTCAACATGGGGACTGTCGACAAACGGGATGTGGCCGAACGCCTCATCACATCGCAGAAACCCGCCTTCACCTCGTTTACGCTGGAAGTCTCCTAGCGAACACAGGCGCGGGCGAACCATAAATTTTTGTCAATTTTTGCACTCTCTTTCGCAGTCTCAGCCTCATTTTATGCTATGATGAGACGAGATGAGTCAAAGGCTAAATTCATGAGCGACATGCTGTATTCTGAAAAAAGTAAACTCACAGCCAAACCGGATCAGGTCGAGCAAGGCCCAGAGTCGGCTCCCGCGATTAGCCCCATGCGTATTCAGCGCCTCGGCGCGATGGATTTGCAGCGGCTCGTGGGCAACCAGGCCACGCAGCGCCTCCTCCGCAAAACCGATGCCAGCAGCCCCGCCGTCATCCAGACCAAGATGACTGTTGGTGCGGCTGACGATGCCTATGAACAAGAAGCCGACAAAGTTGCCGACTCGGTGGTGAGCGATACCCCCGCTCCTGTCCAGCGCAATGAGGATGAGGCGGGCGCAATCCAGACCATGCGCCTTCAGCGTGAGGCGGAAGGCGCAGAAGAAGAGGAACCCATCCAGGCCATGCGGATCCAGCGCGAGGCGGAAGGCATGGAAGAAGAAGACGAAGGTAACGCCAACGGCAACATCCAGACTATGCGGATCCAGCGTGAGGCGGAAGGCGCAGAGGAAGAAGAAGAAAACGGCAATGGCAACGGCAATATGCAGTTGATGCGCCTTCAGCGTGAACCTGAAGAAGAAGAGCAACCCATCCAGGCCATGCGCGTCCAGCGTGAGGAAGTCGATATGATGGACTCCTTCGATGCAGGCGCAGATGTTGAATCGGGCATTGCGGCCTCACGCGGCAGCGGCTCGGCCCTGCCGGATAACACACGCAACCAGATGGAATCCAAGATGGGCTATGATTTCAGCGGTGTCAATGTTCACACCGACTCGCACTCTGATTCGCTGAACCGTGCCGTGAGCGCCAAAGCCTTCACCACCGGCTCCGATGTATATTTCAGCGAAGGCGCGTTTCAACCCAACAGCAAAGACGGGGATAAACTGCTCGCCCACGAGCTGACACACGTCGTGCAGCAGGGCGGCGCAGCTCCCAAAGTCCAAACCGAACGCGAAGACAAGTAGCCCTCGCCTTCTCCTTGAAAACTGCCACAGGGGGCATGTCGATGGCATGTCCCCTGTGCGTTTTATCCCGAATCACCAACACATTCGGACAAGGCGGGCCTTGTCCCTACAGACCACATGGTGAGATATGAAACCATTGGTGCATGTCTCGATTTTGCGATCATTTTGGCCCGCAAAATCAAACTCTGAGGCTCAATTTTTGTATGTATTCAGCTATCCGTGCGACGAAGGCCCTCGTAGGGGCGCGATATATCGCGCCCACGCCAAATTCCCTACAAATCACCAGGGCAGGATGCATCCTGCCCAAGCCAAATCTCCTACAAATCAATCAGGGCAGGATGCATCGCGCCCCTACTACGATTCTCATGGAGAGGTGATTGATTACCGCGTCTTAAATTCTCTGGTTCGCAAAAGACCACACAGGGTGTTTATGTAGGGGTTTGGCGTGCCAAACCCACGTTTCGGACATGACATGTCATGTCCCTACAAACCGTCAATCCTTAACAGGTCTTTTGTACTAGCCTCTGGAGACAAGTGCTTCTGCTAGACTCACGAACGTCTATTCGACTGTGGAGAACATACAATGCGTCTCAAACGAACCTTGATTCTCAGTGCAGCCCTGGTGCTGCTGACCTTTGCCATCGCATTACCCGTTGGCGCACAGGGGGGACGGCAGGTCTGGGCCTTCTATATGGGCTTCTGGACGGGCAACGGCTGGGGCAGTTCGCCCGAATTGATGGATGATCAGCCCTCCATCGGCCTGTACGATTCGCGTGATCCGGGCGTGGGCGGCCTGCAAATCGATCAGGCCAAAGGCGCGGGCATTGATGCCTTCGTCGTCAGTTGGTTTGGGCTGGAAGATCAGGCCGTGACGACGGCAGTGCTCAACAACCTGCTGGATCGTGCCTCGGAACGCGGCTTTATGGTGGGCGCGGCGGTTGATATCTTCGATCCCAATTTCAACAATGCCCGCGATAAACTCATCAACTCGCTGAATTACCTCGTCAATGATCGGGCCAATCACCCTGGCTACCTGCGCTATAACGGCAAGCCCGTAATCGCCTTTGCCTTCCAGAATCGCCTGAATTTTACCACCGCCCAATGGCAGGAGATTCGTAACGCTGTCGATCCCAATCACAATACGCTGTGGATTGCCGAAGGCGTCAGCGGCTGCTGTTTGTACGGCGGCGCGATGGATGGCATGTATGCCTTCAATATTGCCTGGTCGAATGGCAGCAGCGCCCGCTACAAAACTGAGCGTTCGCGGGTGCTGAAGGCAGGCGGATCGCTGTATGTGGCAAGCGTGCATCCTGGCTGGAACGAAACGAAGGTGGCGGCCCGTGAAGGTCGTAAAAACCCCACAGCCACCAAAGATCGGGCAGGCGGCCAATTCCTCGCCAAAAGCTTTAAAGGGGCTGCTGCCAGCGGCACTGATGTGATCATGATCGGCACATGGAACGAGTATGTTGAAAACTCGCACATTGAGCCGAGCACACTTTATGGCACACAGGCTCTCGATACCCTGGGGCCTCTCGTTGCAGCGTGGAAATCAGGCGGCTCCGTCAGTTCTGTTCCGACCACCGGAGGCGGTCAGGCGGCCCCGGCTGTCTCCCCTGCCAGTGGTACGCTTGAGTCGACAACCAATCGTCTGAATGTGCGTGAAGGCCCCGGCTCAAACTTCACTTCGCTCGGACGCATCAGCCCAGGAACGGTCTACACCATCACCGGGCAGGCGGGCGATTGGTGGGTGATTGATTTTGGCGGGCGCTCTGGCTATGTCTCGGCAAAATATGTACGGGTGACGCAGTAAATCCGACATTTGAGGGGAACCAAACAAGGGCCATCGGAAACGGTGGCCCTTGTGTTTTAGGGCATTAGCGCCGCGCTTCTATCGTCGAGCGCAGCCACTCCAAAGCCATATCGCGCTCATTCGGCTTATAGAGGCGCACTGGAAGAATAGAGCGCGATATGAAGGCCACGACATTTAACAAAGGGTCTTGAGGGAAGATGAGAGCAACTGACATTTTTCCCACGTCAGGCGCATTCGCCATCATCGCCCGCAAACGCACTAAAGAGTGATTCACCGGTGGCACACCAACGCGGCTGTCGATGAGAGTAGGCTGACTGAAAGTTGAGATATCATTTCTCGAAAGCGCATCGGCGATATCGAATAATTCATCCACCGCACGACGCGAGACTTCTGTCAGGACAAATTCTTTAATCCCGCCCTCAAGAAGGCGATAGACACAAGCAGGAGGTTTTGGTGTCATGATGTAATCCATTAATGAGCGTTTTTTGAATTATAACAGTTTATAACTGTAAAGTGAATTAACGATTGTCAGATTGAGTCGCCTTGATTATGGGGCACGGCGTGCGGGTCTAGGAGTCGATTCCGGCGCATGGATCACAGTGGTCTTATGCCCTCTGTAATGTATTGCTGCTATCATAAGCAGAATTGAGATGAGACAAACAACTATGCTCCAGGATACCCACAAACGGCCCCTGCGCGATCTGC